>RZYK01000274.1 GCA_009930355.1 Campylobacterota bacterium
TTTTGATCAATAACGGTTACATTGTTGTTATGCATCAGATGTTTTGCAACATTGTAACCCACTTTTCCAGCACCTGCGATAATAACTTGCATATATTGTGTCTCTTATTGTGATGTTTTATGAACGTAGAAAAAGTATTGTATCACATTCTTGAAAAAAAGAGGCAAAGGGTAAAAAGAAGGAAGAGAGGGGTGAAAAACATAGCATTTGGTAGCCAAAAATTATTGTTGGCTACCTGATTCGATATATTGTTTCATGTCTTGCATATAGTCATCACGTAAACGATTAATATACGCAGTGGCTCTTTTGGTATCCGTGATCGTAATCAACGCTTCGTCCCCAAATTTATCACTAATTTTAGAGAGTTCATTAGCATATTTTGTTTTTTCATTGAGTTTGCTTAGTGCTTTAAAAAAAGCTTCATCTAGCTCTTTATTTTTAAGTTTGTCATTTTGATAGAGATAAATAGCTACTTTGTAGACTTCGTCTTTGTCTGTGCTGTAAACTTCAATAAAATCAACAGCATTGTCTAATGTTTTAATATTGAAATAGTTTTGATCTTTGGTGACACAAGAAAACTCTGTGCATTTAAAACCATTTTCTTCTAAGTAAATACGATCTTTTCCAATGAGAGTATCTAAAAAACCTGCGAAAAGAGTCACGTGAGAAACGAGGCCTAACACCAAAAGTGTTTTTTTCATTTTTATACCTTTGTATCATCATAAAAATTAAAAATCTGAAGAAGCGTGGTGGGTCCTGAGTGGCTCGAACACTCGACCACCCCGTTATGAGCGGGGTGCTCTAACCAACTGAGCTAAGGACCCATTTTAAAGAGTGGAATTTTACCCTTTTTATTGTTAAAATAATATAAAAAGTTAAGGTATACAGAAGCGTAAAAATAGGCATTTAGAGAGAATATTTAATGGAACGATAGGTTGGGTCGAAACGAAAGGCGAGTAAATTTTCCAAAATACCAAAAAGAGCAAAAAAGGTAATAAAACTACTCCCTCCATAACTGTAAAAAGGAAGAGGAACGCCTACGACAGGCGCAAGACCAATTGTCATTGAAATATTAACTCCCATATAAAAAAAAATCATCAAAGAAATTCCACTTGTGATGACTTGTGTAAAATAGTCTTCTTTAAGTTTGTAATTGAGGGTAATGAGATGAATAATTAAAAGCGCATAACAGGTAATCAGTCCTAGTGCCCCTCTAAAACCAAGCCTTTCTACCGTATAAGCAAAAATGAAATCACTTGTAGCAATGGGCAAAAATTTATAATGTGTTTGTGTTGCCTCATCGCGATCTTTTCCCGTTAATCCGCCTGAACCAATAGCAATAATGGATTGTTTGACATGATAACTAGGTGTTTCTGAGAGAAAATCAGAAATACGTTTTTTTTGATAATCGTGCAAATTATTGTACAGCACAGGACTACTAATCCCTATAAGAATGGCAAGGGTAAACCAAATTTTTCTATGAACACCTATCACAAATAGAATGCCATATCCTAAAAGCAATAAAATGAGCGCTGTCCCTAAATCAGGCTCTTTTGCAATTAAAAGAAAAGGGAGAAGAATATAGAAGCTCAGTTTAAAAAAGGATTTCCATCCATATCCATTGTGTTCAGGAGGATTGTGTTTAATTAAATAGGCTAGCATTAAAATAAAAGCTGGTTTGAAAATTTCAGAGGGTTGAATGGTAAAGTGAACAAAAGGAATTTCAAGCCATCGTTTCGCTCCCAATTTAGAAATACCAAAAATATCCACACTAATTAAAAGCGCAATCGTCAGCCAGTAAAAAAAAGGAATCATCCACTCCATTTTTTTAATAGGGATAATAAAAAACAAGGCAAACGCACAAAAACCAACAAGATAATAGACAATTTGTTTATTAGCTAACGTACTATTCGCTTCAGAAATAAGATAATAAGAGAGTGCAATGATAGGAAAAACCAATATAGGAATTAAAAAATCAAAATGTGTTAAGATTCGCCTATCGATTTGGAACACAACACTCCCTTTGGTTATTTGTTATGATAATTTCTCGTTCTTTTACAAGAATAGAAGATTTTAGAATTTAAAAGGGAAGTATATCAAAAAATAAAGAAAGTGGGTTGGATGGAGTTTACATGTAAAGAGTTAAAACGCTTAGATGTTGCGATGAGCGAAGCACTGAATTTACCACGAAATCAGATAGAAAAATTGATTAAAAATGTAGGTGTTTATGTAAATGAACACTTAACACACAAATGCAGTCTCAAACTTCAAGTATCAGATGTAGTCCGTTATGAATTTATACAAGCAATGGAATCTTCAAGTCCATATGATGTTGATTTTGATGTGCCTGTTTTGTACGAAGATGATGATATTTTGGTTGTTAACAAGCCACCTTTTCTAACGGTTCATGGCGCACCGAGTGTCAAAGAGGCAACCTTGGTTGATTGGTTACAAAAACGAGGAATTTCTCTCTCTACGATTAGTGGAGAAGAGCGTCATGGTATTGTGCATCGCATTGATAAAGAGACAAGTGGCGCATTGGTGATTGCTAAAAATAACGAGGCGCAT
>RZYK01000044.1 GCA_009930355.1 Campylobacterota bacterium
TTTAAAAAACTGAAGCAAAGGAGGAGTTTTAAGCATCAAAGATAGATTCATAAAATGGTGTTCTACTCCCACAAGTGCGTCGTGCATATCATTGCCAGCCGATTGCACACTTTGGTGCAAACACTCCATAAAGAGACGGTTGCATTGAACCATCAGCTCTGTGTACATCTCATAAAACGCACTGTTTACATGTAAATCATAGAGCTTTGCGTAACGCTGAGTCTCAAAGGTACTAAAGAGTGCAGAGATGGTAGGGAAATTAAGCTCACCTTTTCCAAGAAGCACCAAACGAGCACTGTTTAACTCCTCTGAAAAATCAATCAAGTGAAACAGAATGTGGATGATATATGGCTCAGGCTCGATGACCACAATACGTTGGTGTTTTTTGTTTGCCAAAAGGTGTTTCAACAATGCCCCATTGCCCATTCCAAAAAAATAAAGGTAGGGGTACTCTTGAAAGAGTTTAAACTGCTCTTTTTGCTCTTTTAAAACCGCTTGTGGTTTGGTTGCATACAAAGGCACAAAGGTGCTTGTATGAATGAGATTGAGCGTTTCAAGTGCTTCATTTTCCATAAAAATTTCATACGGAATGTCTGAAGGTAAGTTACTTAGCTCATGAGCTAGAGAAGGATTTTTTAACAAAAGTGCGGAGGTATTTTTTTCATATAAAGACATAATTCACCTTTTATGTTACGTAGCCCTTTAAAAGCAAGAACTATACCCATAAAAAAAGGGTAGATGAGTCACCCCACCTACCCCTAGAGAGAAAAATTGTTACTATTGTAACAATTTCAATACATTCTGTTGTGTAGAGTTTGCTTGACTTAAAGCATAACTTCCAGCTTGCGCCATGATGTTATATTTTGAGAAGCTTGCAGACTCTTCAGCAAAGTCAACGTCACGGATTTGAGATTCCGCAGAAGAGACGTTTACTTGAGTAACAGAAATGTTGTTAATCGTTGATGTCAACTGGTTTTGAACAGAACCAATGTCCGCACGAATGGTATCAAGTTTCTCTTGCGCTGTTTGAGCAATTTTAATCATCGCTTGAGCACCTGCATAGGTAGTAACACCCGCTGTCAATTCTTGATTAGCGCCTACAACGTTATCATTCGCAAACGCACCCATTGCTTCTGCATCAGTTGCACTAATAGCACTCATCATATCACGAAGACTTAAGCTCGCTTCACTCGCACCTGAAGTATCAAGGTCTGTTGCACCTGCAATTGTCATCTGAATATCTGCCGCACCCGCTTTGGTTAACGTTAAACGACCAGTATAATCACCATTAGCGATCGTACCAACAGTTGCAAGACCTGAAACTTGGATAGCTCTACCATAGGTTGATGTAAGGTTTAATTTACCCTCTGCATCAACGCTTGCTGCAACACCTGTGGTTGCTGTAAATTGGTTAATCGCATCCACCAATACACCGTTGCTATCATTTGCTAATACATCTAAATCTGCCGCAACAATCGTCCCGTTGATAGTAATGTTTGTTGCGTTACCCGCTGCAACAACACCTGTACCTGTTTGTGTCAAACTCCAACTAGCCGTTACACCTGTACTTCCAGAGTTTTTATTAATCACCGCAGCCAATGCACCAATACCTGTACCTGCACTGGTACTAATAACTGCTGATTCAAGTGTCAATGTTTGACCAGCCTCATCGGTATAGGTTACAGTTGCAGAAGCAAGTGTTCCACCCATATCACTGGTTTCAAAACGAGTTTGACCAATTTTATCAGAACTGGTTGCACCAATACTCATACTTACAGTTTGGTTATTGTACGCACCGATTTGAAACTCTGCATTGGTAAAACTACCAGAGAGGAGGTTTTTACCGTTGTATGAAGTTGAACCTGCAATGTTGTCAAGTGCTTCAACCAATTTAGAGATGTCTGATTGAAGTGCTTTACGAGACGCTGCACTTTGACCATCTTGTGCTGCTTGAGTCGCTTTGGTTTTAATGGTATCAAGAATTTTAATCTGTTCATCCATCGCACCGTCTGCAATTTGAGCGATAGATACACCATCATTCGCATTGGCAATCGCTTGACCCAAAGCATTTTTTTGTGAACGAAGAGAGTCAGCAATAGACATACCTGATGCATCATCAGCCGCTGTGTTGATTCTCAAACCTGAAGAGAGTTTAGACAAAGAGTTGCTAAGAGCGCTGTTTGTCTTTGTGAGGTTAGTTTGTGCTCCAAGAGCAGCAACGTTAGTGTTAATACGCATGATAAATCCTTTTATCGTTTTATTTCTCGGGCTTCCTTGCCTTTGATGAAAACTACATCGTCACCTCAAAAAAAAACTTTAGCGGTTGGCATAGATTTTTTTTTTCGATAGAATACGAAAAAACCTTTACATGTAAAGATGGAAAAATCATTGAAAAATCTCATTATTGTGGAATCACCCACTAAAGCCAAAACGATTAAGAATTTTTTAGGTAAAAACTACACTGTTGTCGCCTCCAAAGGGCATATTAGAGACCTTCCCAAAAGCAGTTTTGGAATCAAAATAGAAAACCAAACCTTTATTCCAGAGTACCGTGTCCCAAAAGATCACGCCAGTGTGGTTAAAGAGATGAAAGAACTGGCAAAAGAAGCGGATCAAGTCTATATCGCAACCGATGAGGATAGGGAGGGTGAAGCCATTGGATTTCACATTGCCACGGCTATTGGAAAAGACCCTAAAAGCTTGCCACGCATCGTTTTTCATGAAATTACTAAACACGCCATTACTCACGCACTCGAAAATCCTCGTATTTTAGATGAAAGCAGCATTAACGCCCAACAAGCCAGACGCCTGCTCGATAGAATTGTAGGCTATAAACTCTCTCCCCTGCTCTCCTCAAAAATCCAAAAAGGCTTAAGTGCGGGTCGTGTGCAATCTTCAAGCCTTAAAATAATTGTCGATAGAGAAAAAGAGATAAAAGCCTTTCAGGCAGAAGAGTTTTGGAGCCTTGATGCACTCTTTAATAAAACCATTGAAGCCTCTTTGGTGGAATTTGAGGGTGAAAAAATTGAAAAAATGAGCATCGGCAATCAAGAACGTGCCTATGCCATCAAAGAAAAACTTTTAAAAGAAGCTTTTCATGTCGCCCTTTTGGAGAAAAAAGAGCGTGAGAGTTCTCCCAGCCCTGCGTTTATGACTTCAACCCTGCAACAAAGTGCCTCCAGTGCGTTGGGGTATTCGCCTAAAAAAACGATGATGCTCGCACAAACCTTGTACGAGGGTGTTAAAACCCATCAAGGCGTTCAAGGTATCATCACCTATATGAGAACCGACTCGCTTAATATTTCTAAAGAGGCGATTGAAGCGGCACGTGAGCAGATTTTAAATCAATACGGCAAAGCCTATCTGCCTGAAAAAGCTCGTTTTTATGCCAACAAAAGCAAAAGTGCACAAGAAGCACACGAAGCGATTCGTCCTACCATTTTGGAGTTCACCCCAGCGATGGCAAGTGCGTACTTAGCGCCTGATGAACTTAAACTCTACGCTCTGATTTACAACCGCTTTTTAGCGTCTCAAATGAACAATGCCCGTTTTGAATCCCAAACGCTTATCTTTGAAAGTCACAGTGGTAAATTTAAAGCGAGTGGGCGAAAACTTCTTTTTGATGGATTTTACAAAGTCTATGGCGATAACGACAAAGATAAATTGCTTCCTGAATTAGCCCTCAAACAAGAAGTCACATTAAGCAAACTCGATGCCAACCAACACTTTACAGAGCCTCCTTCTCGCTACTCAGAAGCCAGTTTGATTAAAAAATTAGAGAGCCTTGGCATTGGCAGACCTTCTACCTATGCGCCAACCATCTCGGTTTTAAGTGCACGTGAATACATTAACATTGAAAAAAAGCAGATTGTCCCCACCGAAGTTGCTTTTCAAGTCACGGAACTTTTAGAGCAACACTTTCCTCAAATTGTTGATTCTTCCTTTACTTCAAACATGGAAGAGCGCCTAGACTTAATTGCCGAAGATAAAGAGGATTGGCAAGCTATTTTATGGAATTTCTATGAGCCCTTTGATGCGCAAGTTGCCAAAGGCAAAACGGAGATTCAGAGCCAAAAAGTTATTGTCTTTACAGGAGAGATGTGTCCAGAGTGTGGGAAAGAGCTTGTACGACGAAAAGGGCGTTTTGGTGAGTTTATTGCGTGCAGTACCTATCCTACATGTAAATACACCCAAAACCTCAAAAAAGTGAGCGATAGCGCCCCTAAAGAGCATGTCAAACTTGCGGTACCTTGTCCTGAGTGTGGTGGCGATATTATTGAGCGAAGCTCCCGCCGTGGTAAATTTTTTGGTTGTGGCAATTACCCCAAATGCAAATTTATCTCCAATTACGAACCCACTGAGAAAAAATGCCCTGAATGTGGCTACATTATGGCGAAACGGGAACTGCGTAAAAAAGAGATTTATGAGTGCATAAAATGCAAACACAAAGAAGAGGCGTAAGCTCTCTTCTTTCCTACCAAAACCATCTCACCTAATCTTTACATGTAAGGAAAAATACCTGATGAAAAAACCTATTTTTTTATGTTCTATTTGTAATATTTCCAGTGGAAGTTGTGCCGAGGATTGTGGGTTTTGTACCCAAAGTGCCCACCATCATGCCGATATTGAGCGCTACAAATACAAAGCCATTGAGCAGATTGTAACCGAAGCCAAATGTGCCTCTCAAAATGGTGCCCTTGGTTTTTGTTTGGTCACCTCAGGTCTTGGGCTGGATGATAAAAAACTCGCCTTCGTGTGCGAAGCAGCCCGTGCAGTGAAAAGTCAATTGCCTCATTTGATGCTGATTGCTTGCAATGGAACCGCCAGCGTTGAACAACTCGAAACCCTAAAAGAGGCTGGTGTAAATGCCTACAACCACAACTTAGAGAGTTCCAAAGAGTTTTACCCCAACATCTGCACAACCCATTCATGGAAAGGGCGTTATCAAACCTGTTTAAACGTCAAAAAGGTGGGGCTCTTTTTGTTTACAGGAGGCATTGTGGGATTGGGAGAGAGTGAAGCGGATAGAGCCTCTTTACTTCAAAGTATTTGCGAACTCTCTCCTGCAACAGTACCCCTTAATTTTTACATCTCAAATCCTGCCTTACCTCTTAAAGCGACCCCTTTAAGTGAAGCAGAAGCGCTTGAAATTATCAAAGAATTTAAAGCCAAACTTCCTAAAGAGAGTGTTTTAATGATAGCAGGAGGACGGGAGCAAACCTTTAACCCACACTGTGACATTTTCGCAGCGGGTGCGGATTCTATTATTATTGGAGATTATCTTACCACCAAAGGTGAATCGCCTAATCGTGATAGAGAAATGATTGAAAATTTAGGATACAGTGTCGCGAGCATCTGTCATCACGTAGTCTAATGATTGTTCATTTGAACAAAAAGAAATTTGCTATAATAAATGCCATTATGAGTTTAATCGTTTTAGTAAAGGATGTGTATGAGTAAAGATACTGTTACCCTTATTGATAATCGCACGGGAGAGGAATTTGAATTTCCTATTCTCAAGGCAACTCTTGGTTCTGATGTCGTTGATATATCTTCATTTTATGCCAATACAGGCATGTTTACTTTGGATCGTGGTTTTACCTCAACGGCAAGTTGTCGCTCTCAGATTACGTACATTGATGGCAATATTGGTAAATTGATGTACCGTGGCTACGATATTGCGTATCTTGCCACCAAAAAATCATTTTTAGATACGGCTTATTTGCTCTTACACAAAGAATTACCCACCAAAGAGCAGTATAAAAACTTTTTAGCGGAACTAAAAAAACGCTCTTTCATTCATGAAAGTATGCGTAAACTTTTTGATGCCTTTCCTGATAACGCACATCCTATGGCTATTTTATCAGCAGCTGTTTCAGCCCTTTCAACCTTTTACTTTGACCATTTAGATATGGATTCACCCGAAGAAGCCAAAGAGATGGCACATCGTATTGTGGCTAAAATTCCTACGATTGCAGCGTTTTCTTACCGTTACTCACAAGGACTTCCTATTATTTATCCTGATTTAGATAAAGGATTTACGGAAAACTTTTTATACATGCTTCGAGGCTATCCGCACCACCATATTGATTTAAAACCTATCGAAGTTCAAGCACTCGATACCATTTTTACACTCCATGCTGATCATGAACAAAATGCTTCTACCACATCCGTGCGTGTTGTAGCGTCAACCCATGCACATCCTTATGCGGCAATTTCTGCGGGCATTGGTGCATTGTGGGGACGAGCGCACGGTGGAGCAAATGAGTCTGTGATTCGTCAATTAGAGTTAATTGGCACTGTTGATAATGTCGATAAATACATCGCCAAAGCAAAAGATCCTAATGATCCTTTTAGATTGATGGGGTTTGGTCATAGGGTCTATAAAAACTTTGACCCACGTGCAACCATTTTGAAAAACCTTCAAAAAAAATTGGTTAACGAACTCGCAATTGATACCGAACTCATGGCAGTCGCACACCGTATTGAGGAAATTGCTTTAAATGATGACTATTTCATTAAACGTAAGCTCTATCCAAATATTGACTTTTACTCAGGGCTTATTTTACAAGCGCTTAAAATTCCAAAAGAGATGTTTGCCGTTATTTTTGTCATCGGAAGAACCCCTGGGTGGGTTGCACAATGGATTGAACTCAAAGAACAACCGGATATGAAAATTGCTCGCCCTCGTCAACACTATATTGGACCTGTCGAACGAACACCAAAATTTGAGCTTTAACCTTTTTTACATGTAAGGATTTTCCTTACATGTAAAAATATCATTACTTCAGCTTTATGCTGTATCCGCCCTCAAAAGTTTGTAAATCATAACGATAATGACCATCTAATAATATAGCAATTCGGTAAAAATCTTTATGCTCTCCCAGTGTTGCCAAAACAAAAGGATTCTTTTTTAAATCCACTGTTTTTGTCGCAAACGAACGTGTTCTTTTAAAATCAAGAACTATTTTATAAGGATCTGCTATTAAAAAATCACGCATCTTCAAATCTTTGGTAAAAATTTTAATCTCATTTCCTTCTGCAAATAAAGAAATACCCTCCGCAAGTTTTACTCGCTCTTCACTCTTCGTTTTAACAGATGGCAGACTAGGTACACTTTTAATCTCTTTTGTTTCAACACTTTGTTTTGCAAAAGGTGGCGTAGGTGTAGGAGGAGGTGTAGATTTTTCAATACTTTGGGGAGATAACAAAAGGGGATGATGCCAATCAATATTTTGGTCAATATTTTGGTGTTCTTCTTCAATGGAGCCATCAAGATTTTGAAACGTTAGCGTAACACTTTTTAAAATACGTGCACTGCTTGGGAGTGTAATCGATGTACTCTTAAAATCAATTCTTTTCTCTTCAATTTGGGTTGTCTTTCCAACAACTTCTGGAGCATTCGTTGTTTCAAAAGGATTTTCTCTTGCCTCTATGCTGATTATTAGTGATAGAAAAAGCCAAAAAATCTTCCTCATGAATACTCCTTAGTTTATCGATCGGGATCTAGTTGCCGCAATTCAAAATACTCTTTTTGTAAAACTGCATTCTCTTCTTTAAGATTTTGAATTTTCTGGCTTAAGGTATCTTTATCTGCTTGAAGATTTAAGAGAACATCCAGCGAACTCTTGCCAAAAAGGACATCTCCAATATACAAACCAAAACCTACAACAGCCACAATAAGTGAGATAAGTTTCAAATAAAAGAGGGCAGAATTTTCTGAACCCTCTTTTTTTTCTTGGTCAAATTCGTCTAAAACATCACTCATTTAACAAAAAGTTTTGTTCCTACATACTCGCCATAAATGACTTCATTTTCAATATCCAATAAACGATTATACTTTGCGGTTCGCTCGCCACGTGCGGTTGCGCCTGTCTTGATTTCACCTGTATTGAGTGCTACAGCAAAATCAGCGATAAACGCATCTTCACTCTCACCGCTTCGATGACTCATAACACATTTGTAGTTATTGCGTTGTGCAAGGCGAACGGTTTGCATGGTCTCAGTAACCGTTCCAATTTGATTTGGTTTAATCAAAATGGCATTACCGACACCTTTAACAATACCCTCACTCAAAATTTTCTTATTGGTTACAAATAAATCATCACCTACCAACTGTACTTTTGAACCCAATTTTTCAGTTAAAAGTTTCCAGCCATCCCAGTCATCTTCACTCAAACCATCTTCAATGGAGACAATAGGGTATTTTGCACAAAGGTTTTCATAATACGCTACCAATTCTGCACTGCTTAGTGTTCTACCTTCAGAGTCAAGTTTATAGCCACCTTCACACACCAATTCACTACTTGCCACATCAAGGGCGATAGCTATGTCTTTACCTGCTATATAACCCGCTTTTGCAATCGCTTCCATAATGACTTTAATCGGCTCTTCATTATCTTTAAGATTTGGGGCAAACCCACCCTCATCACCCAAAGCGGTACTCTCACCCATGGAAGCAATGATTTTTTTCAAGTGATGATAGACCTCTGTTGCTGCACGCAAGGCTTCAGAAAAAGTCTCAAAATTAAGAGGCATAATCATGTACTCTTGAAAATCAACGCTGTTATTCGCATGGCTTCCGCCGTTAATGATATTAAACATTGGTGTAGGAAGCACCATAGCATTAGCACCACCTAAATAGCGGTACAAAGGCACACCTAAACTCTGTGCTGCCGCACGAGCCACTGCCATAGAGACACCTAGGACGGCATTGGCACCCAAACGGCCATAATTTTCTGTGCCATCAAGGTTTTTCATCGTTTCATCAATCACTGCTTGGTTAAACGGGCTTAAGCCAATGAGTTCATCCGAAATTTCTGTGTTCACATTTTCACATGCTTTTAACACACCTTTACCCATATAGCGACTGTCCGCATCTCTAAGTTCCAACGCTTCTCGCTTACCAGTACTTGCACCACTTGGAACAATCGCACTAGCAACGGTACCATCACTTAAACTCACACGTGCTCGAACCGTTGGATTACCCCGACTATCAAGTACCTCGTCTGCACTTACATCTTCGATATAGATCATTCATCGTCCTTTATATCATCAACGCCACATGCCATCACCATGGCATTGCCACTGATGGCTTGTTTGATTTTTTCTTCAATTTCTAAAGCAAGCGCTTTATTTTCTTTCAAAAAGGCTTTGACATTTTCGCGCCCTTGCCCCAATTTGGTTTCATTGTAACTAAACCACGCACCACTTTTATCGATAATATCAAGTTTTACGCCATAATCAACAATTTCACCCTCTTTAGAAATACCCTCGCCAAACATAATATCAAACTCTGCTTGACGAAATGGAGGAGCGACTTTATTTTTAATTACTTTGGCTTTCACTCTGTTACCAATTTGCTCTTCACCTTGCTTTAACGTCGCAATTTTACGCACATCAATACGTACTGAAGCATAAAATTTGAGTGCATTTCCACCCGTAGTCGTCTCAGGTGAGCCATATCCCATCGTTCCAATTTTCATACGAATTTGGTTAATAAAAATAACTGTGGTGTTCATTTTATGCACAACAGCAGTGAGCTTACGAAGGGCTTGACTCATCAATCGTGCTTGAAGCCCCACATGGGTATCGCCCATATCCCCTTCAATTTCACTTTTTGGTGTCAGTGCGGCTACAGAGTCAATAACAATCACATCCACCGCACCACTGCGAGCAAGGGTTTCAACAATATCTAAAGCCTGCTCACCAAAATCAGGCTGTGAAACCAATAAGTTTTCGATATCAACCCCTAAATTTCCCGCATATTTAACGTCTAAGGCGTGTTCAGCGTCCACAAACGCACAGATGCTTCCTTTAGCTTGCGCTTCTGCAATAATTTGAAGCGATAATGTCGTTTTACCTGAACTCTCAGGCCCATACACTTCAATAATACGCCCTTGTGGAATACCACCAATACCAAGAGCCAAATCTAAACCAATAGAACCTGTACTGATTGCAGCAATGGGTTCAACCACTTTATCGCCAAGCCTGATAAGCGCACCCTTACCAAATGCTTTATCAATCTGTTTTATAGCAAGTTCGAGTGCTTTTTTCTTATTTTCATCGATTTGCATGTGACCCCTCATTTCATAATGTTATTATTTTATCATCTCGAGCTTGAAAAAGCCCTTTGAAGTGATTGTAGACAAAAATCAAAAGAGAGGCTCAAAATATTTCAATCTGCAATATGTTACAATGCCAAAAGATTTACATGTAAGGATTTTTGTGAGAACACTTAGCGTAGCGCATTCACCTGATGCCGATGATATTTTTATGTATTATGCCATCAAATTTGGCTGGGTCAGCACGGAGGGAATGAAGCTTGAGAACATCGCCTTAGACATAGAAACACTCAACGTTGAAGCCCTAAAAACTACCTATGACATCAGTGCAATCAGCTTTGCCTTGTACCCAAAAATTCGAAACGATTATGCACTTTTACGCACAGCGGTCAGCTTTGGTGAGGGGTATGGCCCCAAACTGGTGAAGAAAAAAGAGACTAAACTCAAACGCAATTTTAAAGTCGCGCTTAGCGGTACACACACCACTAACGCACTTTTATTTAAAATCGCCTATCCTGAGGCACGTATTGTTTATAAAAACTTTTTAGAGATTGAAAATGCTGTGCTTAGTGGCGAAGTCGATGCAGGGGTTTTGATTCATGAGAGTATTTTAGATTTTAATGATACCCTCGTGGTTGAGCGTGAAATTTGGGATATTTGGAAAAGTTTAACGCAAGGTAAAGAGTTGCCTCTACCCCTTGGCGGTATGGCACTGCGCCGTTCTATGCCATTATTACAAGCTATCGCCTGTGAAAAAATACTGATTAAAGCAGTTGATGTTGCCCACACCCACCAACCGCTTCTCTCTAAAATGCTCTTAGAGCGCAACCTTGTCAGAGTGGATGATGCAACACTAAAAACGTATTTGGGGCTGTATGCCAACGCTCACTCCATCGAAATGAATGACCTACAATATGAGGCCATTGATACCCTTTTTGAACTTGGCTATCAGCATGGTTTTTACGACCAAAGTATTAAAGCACAAGAATATCTTATTCCGCATGAATACGAAGCACTTAGGATGAGCTAATGGAAGCCAAACTCATTGGGTTAGGTGTTGAAACGTTTAAAATAGCTCTTTACCTCTCCTTACCCATGCTTTTAGCGGGAATGATTGCGGGTCTTGCGATCAGTATTTTTCAAGCGGTTACCCAAATCAATGAATCAACGCTGAGTTTTGTTCCTAAGATTTTAATTACCATTGTGGTTGCTATTTTTACCATGCCATGGATGATGAACATGATGATAGAGTTTACCACTCGTCTTTTTGACATGATTCCAAGTTTTGTATTTTAAATGACAAAAAACATTCATTTTTCAAGCTACTCTAGCCTTAAAATTGGTCCAAGCGTTGATGTTTTACTCCTTGAGACACCCCAGCCACTTCCTCGCCATCACATTATCATCGGTGGAGCCAACAACCTTCTTATAAGCCCAACACCTCCGCCACTTGCTATGTTGGATAAAGCTTTTGACTTTATCTATCAAGAGGGTGATATTTTACATGTAGGCGGTGCAACACCCAGTGGAAAGATGCTCTCTTTTGCTAAAAAACACAACCTTGCAGGCTTTGAGCTCATGCAAAAACTCCCAGGTACCCTTGGTGGCATGGTAGCGATGAATGCGGGACTAAAAGAGTGGGAAGTATTCAATAACCTCCGTGCGATTCGCACCGAAAACGGGTGGATAGACAAATCAGATATAAACCATGGCTACCGCTTTGCAAACATTGATGGCATCGTGTATGAAGCCGCCTTTACATGTAAAGAGGGATTTGATGAAACTTTGCTGGCAATGTTTAAGCAAATGCGGGACAATCAACCTAAAGAAGCGAGTGCTGGAAGCTGTTTTAAAAACCCTGTGGGACACTATGCTGGTAAACTTATTGAAGAGGCTGGCTTTAAAGGCAAACGGGTGGGAGCAATGATGTTCAGCCCTGTGCACGCCAACTTTTTGGTCAATACAGGAGGGGGAACATTTGAAGAAGCATTTGCGCTCATCACGGAAGTCAAAGCAGAGGTT
>RZYK01000003.1 GCA_009930355.1 Campylobacterota bacterium
TTGAAAAATTCTTCAACACTGTTAACGAACTTACCCATGTCTAACTCCTACAATTTTAAATTTTAGTAATTCTATCAGATTGAACTGAAAATAACGTTGCCTTAATTGCTTAAAAATTAATCAGTTTACGTTCCCTATTTTGAAATATTGCACATTTTTTATACCCATAATTTTTTGCAATATCTCTTAGCTCATTGCTACAAAAACCGATTTGCTCGAGCGCATGAGCGTCTGAGCCAAATGTAATCGAAATATCATGCTCTGCAATCAATTCCATAAGAGGGTTGCTTGGATACTGCTCTTGAATAGGCTTTCGAAATCCAGCGGCGTTGAGTTCAATGGTCATATTAGCTTTTTTAATAGCTTTAATTGCATTTTGAGCAATACTTCGGACATCTTTTTTAGGGAGGAATTTAAACACTTTAATTAAATCCAAATGGCCTACAATATCGAAGAGTTGACGTTTTGCCATGGCTTCAATTGCCTCAAAATAGTGTGTCCAAATTTCATCAATATCTTTGTTCTGATATCCTCCAATAAATTCAGGATTATCAAAGCCCCATTTGTCTAAAAAATGAACCGATCCAATGAAATAATCAACCTTGCGCGAAAGTACTTTTTCATCAATATATCCTTCTAAAAAATCAACTTCATAGGCTAATAAAACGTCAATAGCAGATTGATATTTTTTCTTTACATGTAAAACCTCTTTTTCATAATGATCCATCTCTAAAAAGCTCATACGGTAAGCTTCATCAAAGTTCATAGGAGCATGATCTGAGAAGCCAAAAATGTCTATTTTTTGCTCAATTGCTGTTTGAACATACGCTTCAATACTCCCACTCGCATGGTTGCATAGTGTGGTGTGGTTGTGTAAATCTACGATCATTTGTATTGCCTTTTGCTTCAGGGTTTTAAAGTTAAATTATATAAAACATATTTTAAGACCGCCTTGTCATGGGGATTTCAAAGTGGTCTTAAAATTTTTGTGCCAAATTTGTGCCAAACGGTCACAATGAAAGCACTTTTTCAATACGCTCAACATCTTTTTCATCTTCAATGTAGTGAGCATAAACTCTGTTAATCATCGTCAGGTCTGCATGACCAAGGAAGTGCTGAATCAGGGTAGGGTTTTCCCTCGCCTGAATGAGTAAACTTGTGAACGTATGTCTAATGGTATGTAAGCCTCTTTTGTTGTAGCCACACTCATCAAGAAGCGCATGAAAGTGTTGAACCATTTTCCCATACGTGCAGGGGAATAGCTCATCTCTTGCTCTCTCCTGTGTATCAAGAAAATCTTTGAGAGGCTTTAGCATCATAAGCGTTCTGGGCTTACCATTTTTTGGCTCATTCTCTCTCTTTTTCGGCACACGAGTTTTGGTGATGGACACTTTATCATTCTTCAAATCGTTCCAACGCAACGCCATAATCTCATTTGGTCTCGCACCTGTAAAGAATGCGAAATGCAAATAGAGTTTCAATAAGCCTTGCGCTTTATCAAGAAGTGTTCTCATTTGGATAATGTTAAAAACCTCTTTCTTTTTGTGCTTGATTTGAGGTTTTTTTGCAAAGGCTACTGGGTTTCGCTGTATGACCTCAAGTCTAATTGCCTCATTGAAAGCAAGTCGAATTGGGGCAAGATACAACGCTATCGTAGCACCGCTCGCACCATCTGCTTTGAGAATGTTTATGTAGCGTTCGATGTCTTGAATTTTGGTTCTATTGACATCCATATCGCCCATTGTTTTAAAGAACTTTTGAATCGCAAATTCATATGTTTCATAGGTGTTTATTTTTCGCTCTTCCTTTGCGAATTTAAGCACCATGCTCGTAAACTCAGAGAGCTTATATTCTCTAAATTCTACGCCAAACATAATCTTGCGCTCAATCTCAGGGACAATGTGTTTTTTGGCATAAGCCATATTTGATTTTGTAGCCACGAGATTGAGTGATTTTCTCACTCGCCTCCCATGACAATCATAAAACTCTGCGTAAATCTTCTCTCCGTCTTTACTAAGCCGAGAGTACAGTTTTACTTCTGCCATTTAATGCCTCCTCGTCAAGCAAGGCATCCCTAAACCACATGATAATATTATCACTTTTTTTATAGAAATGCTTGCCCTCAATATAAAAACCACTATAACGCCTTTGCTTCATTGCGTTACCTGTAAGCCCAATCATTAGACCTGCCTCTGAATCGCCTTTGATTTCAACAGGATAAAGCTTTTCATCAAGCTTTCTATTTATTTTCATTAATAATTTTTCAGCAACTTTTTCTGCAATGTCGTCTGCATTGATTTCTATAAACATTAGTTTTTCTCCCTGATGAAATCTTTTAATATTTCTGAAACTGCAAAGCTAATAGCTATTGAGGCACAAAGAAAAGCAAAGTATATAACTCTTACTTCCTCATCTCCTCTTGCCAAGAAGCCAAGTAGGTCTAAATCCCAGCGTACAAAAGAAATAAAAAGATAGTTCCCAACAAACCCCATGACCACTATTTCTAACATGGCTAATATTTTATTTCCCATCAATCCTCCATATCATCAAGCTCACTGCCCTCTACATAAGGGCTAATCGCCTCAACCTTTTCTTCCTCTTCTTCTTTCCCCTGTGTGGCAAACTCTTCTTTTACCAGTTTAGAATAACCGCACACTGGGCATTTTTTGTAATTGCTTGGCATTCTTGTTTGACATTTTAGGCAAATCATAATTCAGTCCTTGTTATAGAAATTTCACTTTGGGTCACTATGTAGTCAATCTCTTCATCAATCATCTCTTCTACTGACTCTGTGATGGTTGGTAGGTATCTTTTGAATACCATATCTTTAAACTCTTGACCTACCCCCAATGATGTGAGCTTGTCGTCAATAATTGTTCTTACTGATTCAGATAAATGTGTCATGCGTTGTCCTTTAGTATTCCTAATAAATGCTCAAAACTGTCTTTTAAATATTGGTCTAAAAGTATCATTCTATTGATTTGTTCCTCAGTATATTTCAAAGCTGAGTATTTATTGCCAATTCTTAGGTATATTTCTGCTCCATGCTCGTCACCTTTATGTAAAAGATACTTTAAGTGTTTAATCTCTTCATCTTTTGCTTGAAGTTGTGTTTCAAGGTCATCGTAGATTGTACAAATCATATGGCTTAACAGTTCATTAACGGTCGTTTGCCCATTAGACCACTTTTCTGTTGCAAATCTTTTTAGTGCCTCTTCCCTTGTCATGCTCATTTATTACCATCCTTGTGTGGCACACAAGATAAGACACAAATCTCGCCAGTTCCTGCAAAATAAACATATTGATATGAAAGGTTATTGTCTTTACATTCTTTGATTTTGTTGGCTATCTCTGCTGTTGATAGTGGCTTTCTTCCGTTATCACATCCAACTACTAAAAAAGCAGTAATTAGTAAAATTATTTTTGACATCTGTATTCTCCATAAGCTTCAATGAGTTGCATTGAGCGTAATTCATTTTTTTCGCTTAACATTTTGTGTTCAGGGACTTTGAACTTCAATGAAAAAATTGTGCTGATGCTTCGATTTGTTTTGATGAGACCTTTTTTCTCCAAGAAGCGACCAAAATCATGTAGCTTAAATGAGTCGGCAAGCTCATAATAAATTCGTTGATATTCTTCTGCAATTTTGTTTTTTGCATCCATTCTCGAAACAAAATAATCAACCGTTTCCTTGAGTGTTTTAAATCTTCTATTGCATTTTAAAACGTAGAAGTATCCTTTGCACACACCGTGCATTTGCTCCAATTCACATACTTTCATCCCAACACCTTTCTAATTTTGCGTTATATTTTTTTATAATTCTTTGTTCTTGTTTTGCCTCTCCATCTCTTACGATTTGACCTACAAATTTAAAAAAACAGTCACTAATTGCTTGCCTTTTTAGAAAAGTCGATGAGTTGCGCCTAGTATTTGACAAAGCATAATTTCGTAATGTTGCCCTCGCTGTTTCTATGTTTGTGAACAGTTCCTCATCAACCAAAAAATCAATAAAAGCTTTTTGAGCTTCTGCCCCCATCGTTGCAAGGCTTTTTTTGATTTCACAAACCTCCATCATCTCGCCCACCATTTAACATTTTTTATTGGTTCAATGTTCATGTGTTTTTGTTTCTTGCTTCTTTTTCTCTTTTTGTAGAAAAATAAAAAAACCATACATGTTAAAATACCTGCGATATACATCATGCTACTCTCCCAAATCATTTAGTGGTGTTGCGGATAGCAATATTTCGTGCATTCCCTCTTGAATTTCATCCTCGCTATCTGCTTCAACGACTCTTTCGACCTCGATGTAGCAAAGCTCTCCATCTTCTTCTGTTTCATATGAAAAGACACATAAAAATTTCATATCATTCTCCTTTTGAGTTTTTAAAAGATAACACCGTGCAAAACCATTTTTTGCTCAAAACGTGTACTAAAGATATAATTGTTGAATGCTTTGGTGTTATCGTTTAAAAGCTCTTTTGGAGAACGCATAGGTGGTCGGACTCGAACCGACAGTCCTACCTCTTATCTGCACCATGCAACGGTAAAAACCGTATGAGAATCGAACTCATTAGTCACCATTGACCTATGCGTTTGTTTTATTTAGTAGCCACAGGACTCTCACCTGTGGACGGCAACCAGTTTCTAATATCATAGTCGAATTGCCACTATCTCGTTTTAGCGTGTCTATCTTCCACCACTACTACCCTGCCGTCACCCCGATAGCTCTTGTGACCGATGATTCAGTGCGCTGTATTCACAGGGTGTTTATTTTGCAACGAGAGTAATTGAGGGAATGTTTTTAATCATTTCCTCTGCACTCTGTTTTGTCTCGTAGTTAAAAATGCCGATAAGGCTATAATCAATCGTAGGGTATCTGTCTTGCTTGTAGGTCTTTCTTGCCCCAAGCTCAAAGATTATTTTTCTTTCGTGAAATTCAGGGTAGCATGTTCTTGCAACTTCTACATGTCGCTTTCTGCGCTTGTCAAATTCTTCAACATTAATTGTCTTTGGAAGCACCTGCTTGATGCCAAGGACTATCATTATGTCGTTCAACATGTAAAATGCTTTTGTTGCCTTGCCCCCATTTTTGTGAGTATAAAGCGTGAAGATGGCTGTTTTTCCATCTTCTTCACTTTCAAACAAGAAGCGTATGCCACTTGTGCCATTTTTTGAAACAACATACTTTGCGAGTTTAATTACACCACGATATACTCCTGAATCCATAATCGCATTTTTCATAAAGCCATCGGTGACTCTTATTGAATCAGGGTTTGCTGTAAAAATCATCTAAGTCTCTCTAAAATGGGATTTCGTCATCGTCAATAACAATATCAACCGCATTGTCTCCATATTTGCTCTGTGTTTGAGTGTTGTGTCCATAGCCCCCTTGCGTAGATGCGTAAGAGGGTGCTACTGCGTTTGTCTGCTCTTGTGTTAGAGGAAGAAGCACATCTTTGTATCTCTCTTTTAATTGGTGTACTTTAATAGGCTCAACAATTTGGTCTAAAATTTCACTCGCACTCAAAAGCGATTCCGCATCAAAGAAATGTTTGATATTGGCTTGTTTGCCGATGTCGCCATTGCGCTTTAAATACTCTTCAATTTGGAAGATAATAGCCACATCGCCACATAAATCAGGGTAAACGATGCCTTGCTTCTCGATGGTTTTCCTTTGTGTTAAGTCGTACTCTTTAACCATCATTTCAACAGGGATGATTTGCTTTTTTCTAAGGCATGTCATAAGTGCTAAGACAAGGTTGTACCCAAAAGTTAAATCCCCATTTTGTTTGGCTGTCCATATCGTGCTGACCGCTTTGCCAAGAGAGCATTCAAAAGTAAACTCAATGCCCTCTGTTTTTGAGCTTGAAAAAACTTGTTTTGCTTGTGTAATTTTTCCTACATAAAGTCCACTGTGTGGGATGAGAGAATAAGATTCATCAGCCTCTCTTGCTTTTGCTCCATCTAATACATATTTCATTTTGTCCTCTTCCGTGAATAAAATTTCTTTCGCCAACCTTGCATAAATTTTTCATGCTCGTCAGCTTTTTGTTTTTGTTCCTCATTATATTTTTTGACAATATCTTGAAGCCATGTTGTATTTTCTGTGGCTTCTTGTGGGAGTTTGATTAGCTCATTAAATGCTTTTTCGCTTTTGAATATGGCTAAGAAAGTCGTCAAGATTGCTATCAAAATTATCAATAATAACCATACATACATCGCTTTCTCCTCCAAGAGCTTTGAGTAATTTATCACGCTCTGTTGCAACCTCTGCAAGGTCGTGCATCAATGCTGTGTTTCTAAGCGTCAATCTTCTACATGTAAAAATCAAATCTTTCACATATTCGACATCAACGTTCATTTTGCCTAAACCATCAAAATTCCCTTTAATTAGACCCTCTTCATCAATTTCAATCGTCATCTTACTCATGCAACTTCTCCTTTAAATTCTTCAATAGCTCCCTTTAGAGCGTCCTCATCTGCCAAGAAAATTTCCATTTTCTCATCTGCCTCTTTTCCTTTAATTCCGAATTTAATCGCAAAATCTCGAATTGCAGGGGATGGAAGTCCTAACGAAATAGCTTTTTCTCTAAATTTATCAATCGTTGTGAGAGGCAATTTTTCAACCTTACCTCTTGTTTTTGGCGTATCTTCAATTTCACTCTCATCCAAAATACCAAGACCGCAAATTGAAAGTGTTACACGTCTTTTTGCTTTGGTTTCGGCTTTCATCAATGCGTTTGCCAATTCAGAGCCTTTTAACCCTAACATGCTAACTGCGCCTGTGGCGGTGTCAAATCTCCCCTCTTTGTCAGTTGCTTTCGCTTCGACAATGAAAATATCTCCGATTTGATTTTTAGAGACAATCTCGATGCTTACACCATAAATTTTTCGTAGTTGGTCTGTTGCATCTTTTCGTGCATACAGTTTCAAAGAGCCATTTAATGTAACATATTCAAACGGCTTTGTCAGTGGATTAAGCCCAACGCTTTTACATACCGCACCATAATAATCCATGCGCTCATCTGAGCTTAGTTTTGATAAATCGCCCTCGATGAGAGCCATTTCATACTTGCCCTTTGCGCTTTCCCTAATTGCCTCTTCATTTTCAACTTCAATAACTGCGTTTCCCATAATTATCCTTTCACTCTAAAATACGTTGATGCTGTTGTTTTTTCAAATTTTGCGTACACGTCAGGGTATTCTTTTTTAAGAGCATCTTTATCAAACGCTTTTTTCTCATTTTTGTAATAGACTGCGTATCCCAAAATCTCTTTCGTGCCACTTTTTTCAAGTGTTTCTTTGATGAGATTCCCAGCTAATTCTTTGCGCTTTTTTGCCTCATCTTCGGCTTCTTTTGCTTCGTTGTAGTCTCTTACGAATTGTTTTAGAGCGTCACTGTTCTCAATTTCGTCAATCTCTTTTGCATCAGAATCTTTTTCAGGGGCGGTGTCTGCTGATTTACTACCATGTTCACAATAACCGTCACACATCTCGAATGGGTCAAATTCAACATCATCTATGCCCAAACCATTTTCAACATGCTCATAAACCCATTTTGCTTTGTTGATTAATGCGTTCATAATCGCTGTATTTTCAGTGGTTGTCAAATCGACATCGAAGCATTTATATTCTCCAGTGTCACGGTTCAAATAAACAAATTTGACACTCTCAAATCCATCCATGTAGCGGTAGCAAAGAGCTTGTTGTAAATGCTCAATTTTTGGCTCGGTAATCTTGTTAAATTCCCAAGTTGAAACCGTTTTAAGCTCAAAAAGCTGTTTGGTTTTTTTGATATAACCATCAATGTGACCTGTAAAATAATCACATGCAATCTCTTTCTCACGATACACGACCCTAACTCCCTCTTTTTTCTCAAAATAGGGGATAAATCCGCCATGAATGATGCTACCCATCATTGCCTGTGTTGAGTCGCTTCCGCTCACTTCTTCTGCCGTCACGTATTCGACCAAACATTTTCTACATCGGTGCATACCTGATGCTCTCAATCTTCTTTTTAAACTCACGCAACACCACCTAAAACATATTGCACATCATATTCAGGGGAGAGCGTTTTTTGAGGCACTTTTTCCTCGATAAAAAGCGGTTTTCCATCGGTATTGCGAGGCATTAAATCACGCTTCGCTTGAACGATTATTTTTCTTGCTTCATTGAGCATCAAGCGAATGCGCTTGGCTGATGCTTTTGTACGTTTTCCGCCTATTGTTGCTGAAATTTCTTCACCTTTTATCTTCTCTGCCAGTTCTAAGAACTTTTTGTAACTATCCACTCATCGCTCCTTATTAGGTTGTTTTGATAACCTTTATCGCCCCTTACATGTAAGAGGCTGTAAAAATTATTTATCAGCTTTCGCTTTTTAATTTTCCCTCTTCAAACCAATACCAAACGTCAGATTTGATAATTGTGTTTTTAATTTTTTTGCCTACTTTTGCGGAGTGAATATCTTTAATAAAATATTTTTCTCCGTTGCATTGCCAATCCACAATTACAATCCAACCATTAACTGCTTTTGCTTTTGATTGGTAGCCTAGCGAGCATGCAACCGCTTCATCCCCTGACGTGTTGGCGTGGGCATAATTCCCTGACGTGTTGGCGTGGGCTTCATCCCCTGACGTGTTGGCGTGGGCTCTATACCCTGACGTGTTGGCGTGGGCTTCATCCCCTGACGTGTTGGCGGTATCTGAATATGTTAGATTTTCGTACACCATTTTAAAGTGTGCTTTAAACATATTCCCGATACTAATAGATGAATCAATTTTTAATTTATTTGTCGCTACTTTGTCGTCACTTTCATCAATATCACCAAGAGCCTCAACTTCTGCATATTTCGCATTTGGAACAGGAGGGTAATAACCAAACACATCAAGGGGCATTTTGCAAAAGTGAAGCCCTGTATTACATGTACTAGGATTTACATCTTCTTCAAAAGTTTTTCCTAACTCAAATTTATAACCACGACATGACAAATCTTTGTCAAAACCTTTATAACCTTTCATTTTTAACCTTTCACAATGTATTGGATTATTCTTTGTTTTGCCAAGTAGCCATCTTCAAAAATGGTCGGTTTTGTTGAACCATCTTTGTAAACTTTGAAGTAGCCATTGTATTTTTCAACTCTTGCCCCATTGACTCTTTGAACGCCTTTTCTAAGGTCGATTTTGATTTCTTTCATTTAAACCCCTTTTGATAAAATTTTATAAGGCGCACCGTGATACGCCCTAAAAACCTTATGCGCTTAACTTTTCAAGACCTAAAAGTTCTGCTATAATTTCAAGCTCACTGAAAGGTATTTGATGGCAACCTACCGTTAAAACTCCATTTTCAAGTGAATTGACGGTGTAGTGTCCTAAGCTCATGCCGTCAATACTCTCATTTCTTTGAAGTCTGCGCCATAAACCTTTTGCCACTGTTGTTGGGATTTTCGCACCGTGTGAAGTTTCGATATTCTCGCCATCATCGCTAAGTCTTAAAAATGTGCCTCTATTAAAAGAATCAATAGTTAAGCCGTATCTTCTTGCAACCTCTTCAATTTTTCTGAATGCAATATAATCATCTGAACGGTAATTTCTTTTTTCACCATTTCGCCACAATCTAACACTCTCTGCATTGTATTTTTCAAGAAAGTCTTTGTTATCTTCGATTAATTTCATCGCCTCTTTATGAGCTTTTGCATGTTCTCTTTCTGCTTTTTTGCGTGCCTTTTCGGCTTTGATTTTCTCTTCTTCACTCAACCCCAGAAAGAACGCAATAACATCATCAATATCGTGATTGACTTTTTCTAACGCCTTAAGCCAGTCCACCTTGATATTCAAATACTTCACATAAGCTTTTGCATTGTTAATAAGTGCAAAAATTTCATTTGAGTAGCTTCTCGTACGTGCTTTGATGTGCTTTTGGGCATAAACAAAAATCTCTTTTTTCATGTGATTTAAGTTTGCCTCTGTACTCTCTTCTATGTTAGGTATAAATATTTGCTCTTTATGGTTTGTGGCGTATTCCGCTTCTTGTTGGTGCTTTGTTGTAGTGTTTGAGTATTTATCGGTACTCAACAAAACGACATTTTTGTCTAAATCAATTTGAGCAATTTTTGTACGGTATGAATACAGGTAAGAAATACCGTTATAAACGCTCACGCTCGTTCTGTCCCCTGTCGAGTATGTACCATGTGCGCCTTGATAACCGTTTGCCCATATATGCGATAATTCGCTTGAAGTTTGATAACACATTTTTTTTCTTGCCATTGTGAATCCTTTTTAAAAAATTTTATGGAACGTGCCAAGCTGACACGCTCTAAAAATCTTTTATTTGCCCTCTGTTGGACGTGGCGGATAAAGCAACTCAATCGCTTTCATGTTCTTCCTTTGTGTTCTATGCTACTCTCTCAAAAACGCCCTCACCATTCGAGAACGTGCCAATTTTTCGATACTCTCCAAACATCTTTTCAAATCGTGAAGAGATGCGACCACAAAAGCCCTTTGATAGATTCGCCATTCTTTGACTTTCATCGTAACAAACGTCATCATATTCATAACGGCTTACCAAGCAAAGGGAAGCCAAACCGCCATACTCTGACACGGTGACATATGCAAAGTCGTTTGCAAGAATCGCATGAACTTCACGCTCTAGCCATTTATTACATGTAACAAAAGAACTCCATTTTCCCATGATTTGTTCTTGCACATTTTCTAGCCAAAAATCCCAATTTAATTCAGCTTGAAATTCGTTTTCAAACTCCACGCCATTTTCATCTTCACAAACTCCAAAATCTGAAACATCTATGTAAGCGATTGCACTGTATTTTCGTGCGAAACTGACACTTCTTCCCATGATAAATCCTTTAAAATAAGTTTGTTAAACGCTACACATAGGGCTTAACAAAGATATAAAAAAGTTGGAATGGTATAAGCTCTTCTCGGCTTACGTTCTCTCGTATGGCGCATATTGTTTTATAGTCCTCACGCTTTCAAAAGGTCGGACTTGAACGTATCGTGTTCATCTAGCTGACTTGCTAGGCGGTCATTTGTTTGACTGAGAGAATTATTGCATAATGTAGTTAAATTAAAACTTAAAAAATATTGCAATTTGTGGTAATTTCCCAAAAAGAGATTTGTGAGAGTAGCAAAGGGGTAAAGTCCCTTATATGTATATATACACATAACACACGTATAAGGTTAATATGAGTAATAGAGTAATACAGGTATATGTTAAAAGGTTATATTGTGTATTTAGTAAAATAGTTAATTATTAGTAAAGATATGTAAATATGGGGCTTTTAATTACTGAATATACTTAAATAGGGGGTTATTTATTACTAAATAGGGTTAAATAGGTGGCTTTTAATTACTGGATATGGTTAAATATAAGGGGTTTAATTACTAAATATACTTAAATAAGGGGGTATTTGCTACTAAATTGATATAAATATGGGGGGAGAGAGTCCATAGGGGTGAGATGTTTTGCAAAATATTCTGCTTCATAGCATAAAACCATTAATCAAGGTTGGATATTTTTATATAAGAGTTATCCAATGTTCATCAAAAAAAGAATAGTATTTAATTAGTATTTATAGTGTCAAAGGCTACGCAATGCCGTATTCATGGGGGTTTGCTTGATGTTGTTGTGTGTATTGTGCCAAGAATTGTGCCAAAGGTTTGAGGAATGACGTGATAAAAAGCAAAAGGCACGAGCGTGAAGCATGGCAATATGTGAACCCTCCCCACCCCCTAAAATATACGTGCGAAAAGAGATATGCCCCAATCCCAGAAATTTTTTTATATCAACACTCAATGAGCAGATTATTCAAAACAGAAGAACCCTATCGCAATCGAACGCAATGGGGGTAAATTTCAACGAAAGGGAGAGAAGCAATACTCGGAGTAGGGTAGATGGTTATCTCTCGTTATTTTTACCATACATGCTGATATAAAGAATACCTGCATAAATACTTGGCAATAAAACGTAGATAAGAAGAAAAATTAAAAATTCATCTTTTTGAAATTTAAAATGTTCAGAATAAAATAGCATTGGAACAAAAATAAACCCAACGAAATAGATAATTAATGGTCTAATTTTCGTGTCTTTTCTTCCTTTGGCAGTATCATAGATAACCCCAAAAAACATACTTGCGACCCAGCCCATAATGAGCATAAGGACTACCGATAGTGGTAGCACCACTAATTGAAAAAGTACAAATTTTACAAAGTGATAGTTAGCTGAGTCTTTAAAAAACATCTCGACCAAACAAAGAAATATTAAACAAAAAGGAAAAATTGTTATAAAAAATGAATTGATGCTTTCGATTATTTTTTCAGCTCTCTTAGACCCCATCACTTCCTCATCAGCATAGGACTACCAATCTTCACCAGAGCTACGACTTTGCCGACAATATCCCACTCTCCCTCTAAGGCTTTTTCCACAGGGTAGATTTGGTTGTCTGATATGAGCAAACAGCTTCCATCGGCTTGAAATGCACACCGTTTTATGTGTACGTTCTGCCCGTGAGTAATGAGATAAACGCCATTTACAGGGATAACATCGCCTCCGTTTCTTAGTTGGATAATAGCCCAATCATTCTCGTCCAAATACGGTGACATCGAATCTCCAACGATTCTGATAGAGGCAATTTTCTTTTTGTTCACGCCCATAGGTAGCATATCCACGTCAATGTCCATGCTATCACTTGACATTTTGAGGTGTTCTAATAGCCCACTTGCGCCACATCCTGCGAGACCAAGTATCTTTGGGACTCTAATGGTGTTTGAATCGAGTGCTTTTGGGTTCATCATTGGAGCTTTCATCACAGGCATTGACTCATCTTTAGCCCCACCCATGAGCAAATAGTTGGCATCAACGCCTAAAATATTAGCCATAGCAACAATATCTGATGGTGATGGCGTTCTCGTATTTACCGCCCACCCTGCGATGGCACTTTGGCTTTTCCCAAGTTTATTTGCTAAGTCCTGTTGTGTCATACCTGCATCTTTCATAGCAGTTTTTAATCGCTGTCCAAACATGACTTACTCCTTTATATATTAAGAATTATATTACAAATCGTCATAAAAAGCGTAAATTTTAATAAAATTACAAAATGCACTAAAAATTAATATTCCTTTTAACCACAATATGCAATAATTACCACCATGAAAACAAGAAAAGAGATTAAGGCAGTCCTTTTGGACGTGGGGTACTCTTTGCAGATGGCAACCGCCATTATGGCAGGGCGTAGGGGAATTAGTTTTGAGGCACTTTGTGCGCTTGAAGAGCGTTATGGAGTGACCGCTTTGAGATTTAAGATGATGATAGATGCTCTTCCGAAGCATGAAAGAAGAAAGAGAAAAAATGTTGAATAGTAGCCAAAAAGAGTACGTCATTAAACGCTTGATGGAAGATGGACAAATTAGCCGAAATCATTGCTTATCACACTACATTTCACGCCTAGGTGCAATTATTTGTGATTTGAAAAAAGATGGATTTGAAATTAGTGGTGATTATGAAAAAGTAGGGAACGGCAAAGACTTTGTTTACAGACTACTCAATGCCGAACAACTTAAAAGTCAGGGTAATTGTACCACAAATGCCGACTCATTACAAGAGGTGTCAGCATGAAAAGATACATCTCGATTGATATGAAAGCGATGAAAGAAAACAATCTCTCACTAGAGGAATGGGTCTTATTAGAGAACATTTATTTTTTGAGCAACAATGAATACCGTGCATGTTATGCAAGTAAAGACAGCCTAAGAGAATACATAGGCGTGTCGAATGGACAGATTTATAAAATCCTAAAAGACCTCGAAGAAAAAGGCTTCTTAGTAAAAAACTCATTTGGTCATTTACAGGTCACTCAAAAGTATTTAAACATGGTCTGTACACACTCTCCAAAAAATGGAGACACTCTCCAAAATATTAAGTATGACTCTCCAAAAAATGGAGACGAGACTCTCCAAAAAATGGAGACAAAGAAAGAGAATTTAAGAGAGTTATTAAGAGAGAAAGAAAAAGAATCTAAAGATTCTACAAAGAAAGCACCTTTTGAACTACCAACATGGCTCAACTTAGAAGCTTGGGAGAATTGGGTTCAACACCGCAAAGAAATCAAAAAGCCTCTAACGCCTACGAGCATCAAACAGCAAATCAAGCTCTTAGAAGCCAACAAATCTGACCACGTAGAAATCATTGAAACTTCAATCAGTTGTGGCTACATGGGGCTGTTCCCAATTAAAAGCGATGGCAAGAAAGCCCTAATGGACAGATGCCTAAACGAAAAAAAACGCAACTACACGATTGACCCAAACAACCCATTCTAGGAGATGATGATGGAAATTAAAACTTTTACCTGCAAAAAACATGGAGACTTTAAAGCAAGAGCTATCGTGTGTCTTGGTATGGAGATTTCGCCTACGTGTCCTCTTTGTCAAAAAGAGTTGGACGATGCAGAAGCGAGAGAGATTGCTGAACGAGAAGAATACGATAAAAATGGTCGTATTTCGGTATGGGCGGAGAGAGCAAACATCCCAAAGTTGTACCGAAGAAGAGAGCAAATGATTCCAAATGGCAATCAAGTTGAGGCTTTAAACTATGCGTTTGATAGAAACTTAATCATCGTTGGAAGCGTTGGAACAGGCAAGACAATGGTCGCTTCACACTTGGGCATGAAAGCGATTGAGCAACACAAAACAGTACGTTATCTCTACGCAAGTGACATCGCCACCAGAGTCAAAGATACATGGGGAAGCAAGGTTATTAGCGAGAGAGAAGTCATTGATGACCTCATTGCCTGTGACCTGCTTATCCTAGATGAGATTGGCAGATGCGAATACAACGAATGGATTTTTAAAGTTCTTGATGGTCGCTACATGGAGCAGAGACCGACAATTTTCACAGGGAACATTGACGTAAAAGAGTTGCCAAAAATTTTAGGTGATGCTATTGCTTCACGCCTTAGAACAAACGTAAAAGTGATTACGTTTGGGGAAACAGACCAACGAAAAGCGAGGGTTGCATAATGGCTAAACAGAAAAAAAATATCGAAGTGAACGAAAAAAAAGAACGATACCAAATCATTTGTCATTCGTGTGGCACAAAGTGGAACACAGATTTTCTTGTTGGCTGTGCATGTGGCAACAGACATCTCTTGGTGAACGACCATGAAAAATTAACAAGCAGGTACTTAGACCTATGACAACATCAATAAAAGCAAAAAAATATGGCAACAAAAAAGTTGAAGCTGATGGCTTCGTATTTGATTCGACCAAAGAGTTTAATCGCTACTACGAACTAAAACTCTTGCAACGTGCAGGGAGAATCAGAAAGCTTGAGGTGCATCCAAAATTTGAGCTTCAACCAAAGTTTATAGACAAGAGTGGCGTTGCTCATAGGGCTATTACTTACAGTGGAGATTTCGCTTACATCGAAAATGATTTACATGTAGTGGAGGATGTTAAGTCTGAGATGACACGCAAACTTGCACAATACAGAGACAAAAAGAAAATGTTTCTCTATAAGTTCCCTGATATTATTTTTAAAGAGGTTCTATGAAGTTGTCTCCTGCGGATAAGAAGCGTGTGCAAGAGAGTGTCATAAAGCAATATGCCAAAGACATTTTCATTCAAAGCGATGTCACTCTTGAAGCATTGACTGAGCATATTAACATGGAGTACGAAAGAAAGTTCTCTGTAACGACTCTAAATAAATGGTGCTTAGAAGATTTTTGGGATGACAAGAGAGATGAGTTTAAGAAAAAAGAGGCGAAGCTAAAAGAGAAAACAAAGCAGTATGACCTCAAAAAAGAGATGGACGACAAAGACTACGACAAGATTACAGAATTGACGGAACTATTGGAGGAGAAATTTCGCATGAACCCAAATGCGAAAGACCTTGTAGCCGTCATTACAGGCATGAAATACGCAAGGGAACTTAGGACGAGCGCACTTGTAGATGAGAAGCACAATGAGATTTCTGTGATTCTTGCACAGTACAACCAAACGGTTATCAATCAGGCTCAAATTCCTCAGCAAATTCAAGAAGCCAAAGATGAAATCGTATTTGACATAACAACGGAGATAGCAAATGTCAGCCGTAGTCACTAAAGCAGAAATGCAACAGTTTATCAAGCTATGCCAAAAGCTTGAAACCTTTGTCTTACATGTAATAAGAGCTACGCCATCAGAACAGCAGATGGATATTATCAGGGCGATTGATGCAGGGGATAAGCGTATTGCTGTGAAGAGCGGACATGGGACGGGTAAAAGTACCCTCCTTTCGTGGATTTCCTTGTGGGTTGGCGTGAGTAAGTATGATGCAAAAATTCCTATCACCGCACCATCTGCGCCACAGCTCTTATCTACGTTGATGCCTGAGATTAAAAAATGGCGCAATGTTTTGCCATCGGTTCTTCAAGAGAGCATCGACATCAAGATGGACACGGCTCATTTTAAAAATGGAAATGACCTTATCATGCGTACCGCACGAAAGGAAAGCCCAGAGGCGTTGCAAGGCTACCACGCCACCAACCTTTTCTTTCTCGTTGATGAGGGTTCAGGTGTACCTGACAATATCTTTGAGGTTGTAGAGGGTGCGCTTACAGGGGAACATAACGTCATTATCATGGTGGGAAACCCAACACGAACAAGTGGGTATTTTTACAATGCGTTCAACAAGAACAAGGAATTATGGAAAACATTTACGCTCAACGCAGAAAAGAGTTCAAACGTCAGTAAGGATGTAGTTGAACTTAGACGTAAACAGTATGGCATTGATTCTGACGTGTACCGTGTGCGTGTCCTTGGTGAGTTTCCTCGTGCTTCAAGCGATGCTCTTTTTAGCGTGGAAGTGTTAGAGGAGGCGACAAAGAGAGAAGTTTATGCGGATGATGGTGATGAGATATGGGGCTTAGACGTTGCTTGGTATGGCGATGATAAGAGTTGTTTGGCAAAACGTAAAGGGTACTTTTTAAGACCTCTTGAAACAAGAGAAAAACAAAGCACCTTGGAAACATCGAGTTGGGTTATCAGCGAATATCACAAAGCGCATATCAAGCCTGTGGCAATTTTTGTGGATAACAACGGTGTGGGCGCAGGTGTTTATGACCAACTCATTCAAGCAGGGCTACCAATTTTTGACGGTAACTCCTCTCGTGCAAGTTCAGAGTTTGGGTTGGCAAACAAGCGTATTGAGATGTATCAACGCCTATCGAAGAAGCTTGATAATATGAAGATTCCTGATGATGATGATTTGATTGGTGAGCTTTCTTCTGTGCGTTATATCATAAGCGAAAAGGGTCTTTTGATGTTGGAGCCGAAAGTTGAGACTAAAAAAAGATTAGGGAGGTCGCCAGATAGAGGTGATGCGGTAGCATTGACATTTTATGAGGACATATTTATTTCTGATGTGCAAGAGAATGTACAAAGTAAACGTATGGAAAAGGCAGATGAAATGCGTAACAGTAGTAGTGATGTGGGGATGGCATGGTAATAGATAGATGGAATATGAACAGGGAAATCAATGCAGACATCCTTGTGGATTTATGTGGTGGCAACATTTTAGAGACTATCAATGTAGCCAAAAAATACAATGGTGTTAAAGTAACTGTGTCTTTAAAAACATTGGAACGCATAGCCGTTAAGCGTTTTGCAGATGCAGGTTGGAGCATTTTATCTATTGCTGAGGCGTTGCAGATTCCTAAAAGCAGGGTAACACGAATTATCACAAAGGAGGTTGAGTATGAGTGCAGGGCTTAATAAAAATCAAGAACAAATTTTATCTTTAAAGAGTGTTGCCATTAATGGATACGACAAGGTTGTTTCACAGTTTTTGGAACTCGAAAAAGGGTACATGGCGTTTTTAGGTGAGGACGTTATTAAGAGTTTAAGGAGAAGAGGAAAGTCTTATATCCCTACTCAAATCATTCGTGCAAAGGTGCGTAAGATTGAGAGAGACATAATGAAAACTTATTTTGCAACGGATGAATTGGGTACAGTTGAAATTGATGGCGATGAAAAACTTAGTGCAGTGATGCAAAAGAAGCTCGGAGAATATGCATCAGCAAAGGCGAGTCTTTACACCATCATGCGACCACTTATACGAGATGCGTTGGTTTATGGCACAACGGTTTTGAAAGTGTATTGGAGTGAGGCTAAAAACAAGGTTATTATTCAGCCACGCTCTTTGTCTGAAATCTGCATTGACCCATACGCACGAAATCATTTTGATGCGAAGTTTATGGTTGATAGATTTTTTATGACCATTGCTGATGTTAGGGCATCGTTTAAAAAAGCAAAAAAAATGGATTTAAGCAATGCCATTAGCTCAACATCCTCTAATAATATCTTGAAAAATCAAGAGCAAACATTAAGTGAGTATCAACGTATTGAGGTTACAGAAGTGTACCGCTTGGTTGATGGCAAATGGTTTGTATCTACTATCGTTGGGAATGAATTTTTACGCACAGACGTTGAGTTAAAAGATGGCAATCCTATTATGTTTGGTGTTATCTTCCCACAATTTGTAGGGCTAAAAGAGTATCAAGCAATTCGCTCTTACGGTGATAGTTACATTGCGCCAATGATACCTGTTCAAACGCAGTACATTGTTTCACGCAACCAACAGTTTGATGCGATTGATTTGCAACTCAACCCACGCTTTTTGGCAACAAGAAACTCAGGTCTTAGAGACGATGATTTGGGTTCTAATAAAAAGAAGATTCAGGTAAACAGTCTTGACTCGATTAAAGAGCTACCTGCTCCAAACATCAATCAGTCCATTTTTGATACGAATAAGCTGGACGAGGAGCTTCAAGAGGTTGGTGGTTTGCCAAAATTTGCACAAGGCATTGCTACATCATCAACGCCAAATTCGGCAACAGGTACATCGCTTCTATCTGAGAACGGAAATACAACCGTTGATGACATCATTACCTCATTGAATGAGAATTTGATACAAGCGTTGCTAACACGCATTTTGAAGCTGACATACAAGTATGAGGTTTCAACAGATTTTGCAGGGTGCGATAGGGCAAAAGAGATTGTTAAAAACGTGCGTATTAATGCAGGTATTGGCGCAATGACAAGGGAGACACGCCTTAGTAATCTCGATAACGCTATTTTGTCTCTATCAAATACTATCAAGCTTTTCTTAGATGGTGGAATGCAACAAAAGGCTGTGGAATACATTGTTGTTCTTGATGAACTAACTAAAGAAAAAGCCAAAATGCTCGGCGTTAAAAACATAGAGGAGAAAATGAAAAATGCAATCAACGTACTTGGACAACAGCCAATTTCAATCAACGCAACAGGAGGAGTTATTTGATGATGGCATAGAAGATTTTGGAAAACCTGAAACGGCACAAAAGCTTGAAACGCTTAAAATTTTTAAGGAGAGTTGGCTTTATGAGGAAATAATAAGTTCATTGCGAGAGAAATATCAGGCTCTGTTTGATGAGGCGGTGACTGAAACAAACAGGGATATTCGCTCTGATAAGTTAGAACAAATGAAAGGTGTTGCTTTTGCAACAGGAATATTTGACATGTTAGAAAATGAATTAAAACAACAACTAGGAGAATGATAATGAACGCACCAATGACACCCGAAATGCAACAAGCCCTTATGGCAGGACAAGCCCCAATGATGCAACAACCACAAGCCCCAATGATGCAACCACAGATGCCAATGCAACCTGAGGTTTCTGCCCCAAACGAGGACGATATTGCTCAGGCTAAAAAAATGCTAGGGCTTGATGTCTTAGAAGATAGCATGAAATACGATAAAAGTGTTGCCTCTACCTTGCAGACATTCCCTGAACTTACCAAAGATGTGATTGAAGTGGAACTCGTAAAAATTGAGGAAAAAGACCCCGTGTTGGCAAAACAGATTAGAACGAGTGAAGAGGGCATGAAGATGTTTGCACGAGGAATTATGCCATCAATCAAGCCTAATGCAAAACCTGATAGTGTTACCGATGACTCTTCTTCTTCTGCACAAGGAGGTGTGGATGCAGACCTTGAAACGAAAGTAAAACAAGGAACGGCTACGAAAGTTGAAGTTGGAAAATACATCGGTCAATTTAAGTCATCTTCAAAAAAATAGGTATTCATTTCTAGCCTTGCTCCCTTGTAAACTTTGCTCGAAAGTAAAACAAGGGAGATAAAAATGATTGCTTCGTACAACAATGGCATCAGTCACAAGCCCTCGATTATTGATAGCATTGTCAAGCTAGGTGTAAAATCTGCACCACTTGTCGAAACGCTTGGTTCAAAGCCAATCGCAAGTTATCTACATTCGTGGATTAGTGATAGATACCGTGACCCAAAAGATAACGCACGTTTAGAGGTTTCGGATTTTGCAGGTGGTTTAGTTCCTACTAAAACAAAAACAGCAAACCAATGCCAAATTTTAACCAATGATGTTGATGTTTCCAAACGCCAACAAGACATTAGCCAATACGGCGAGGACGAGTTGCCTTATCAAAGAGCCAAAGTAGGAATCGAACACGTAAAAGATTTAGAGTACGCACTCCTTGGTCTTGGAAATACAACGGTGTTTGATTCTCCAACAGCCATGACTGACAAAGTTGCAGGTCGTATGGCAGGTCTTTTCTATTTTGTGCCAGAGGCTCATAGAAAAGATTATGACACCGATGGTGGCGACAACACTTCTGGTTTAACTGACTTTACGTTTGACCACTTGCAAGAGATTATCCAGCCTGTATGGGAAAAGGGTGGGGTGGATGATGGCTCTTTTAGAGTTTACATGGGAAGCTCATTAAAGAACAAAGTGAACAAATGGCTTGACACCATTCCTCACTTGCGAACTGTTCTTAAAGATGGCACAGTAAGTCCTTTGATTACAAAAATCGAAACAGACTTTGGAACGATTGACATTTACTTACACCGCTTATTTGCAGGTGAAAAACTTAAAGACAAAATTTTGCTTGGTAAATTTGATGAGGCAAAAATCTGTTACTTAACAGAGACGGCTTTGGAAGATGTTGCGACCTCTAAAACCGCTACGTTTGAGCGTTATTATACCGATGCAACGCTTGAAGTGACAAACGCTGATTATTTTGCGTGTGCCTCTGGGTTGAAATAGTATGACCCACAAAGAGATTAAAGAACATTTAGCGTTGAAGCTAAAAGGGGATAATAGCAGTTTTGTTTTAACCCCCTTGGCGTTGCGTGAGGCACTGTTTGATGTCTTGCGTAACACTCGCCCAATCTCTTACGTGGAAACAACCGAAGAAACATCAAAATACTTTAGAAAAATATCAACCACAGAACACTTACGACTCCCTGTGGTTGATGAAACTCTGAGCGATGACACCGCTATTGACATGGAAGAAGAGTTGTGCATGGCGGTTGTATATTTTCTGTGCAGTTATGGCTCTTTTAAAAACAAAGAAGCGCACGAAAAGAAAGCAACGAAACTCATTTCAACCTATGATGTAAATGTGATTGATGCTTCTTTGGAAGAAGTTGATTGACGAAAGAGAAATCTCTTTCGTGAGCCAATAGGCTTAATTTATTTAGGAGAAAAATATGGCAACAACTGTCGATACTGACAACATTGCATCGGTACTTCTTGAAAAACTCAATGAGGGTTCTATGCTTAGTTTCGTTACATCCGTAGCGGACACACTTAACAGCCAATCTGGTTCTGATTTAACAGGCGTTCAAGACCAAATCAATCTTATTAAAACAAAGATGACGGAGGTTGAGGCTGAGGCTAAGGTTCTCTCGGCTGATGAACTTGCACAAGTTGAACAAGCGTTAAAAGATGTTTTAACAAACCTAAAATCAAATGGATTTTTAGGGCTTCTTTGTGTTGATATTGGTGGTCAAAAATATTCTATGACTGACCTTGTTGCTCGTATGGCAACGGCTGATAGAGTTCAATCTGTCGAACATTTATGGGATGCAAATTACAACAACATCACAACAACAAAGATGGTTCTTGAAGATGGTTCTATCATCTCTTTCACTCCAACTGTTGAAGAGACTGATGTTGCTAAAAATTATACATTCAACGCAGATTGGAAAGGCTTACCTGCTTCTTTCATTGTGAATTTTGCAAAAGTTCCTCGAATCGCAAATATTAATGGAGCGCAAGTTACCAATACAGAGTTTGTTCTGACCAAAAAAACAAACATTCTCTTTAGTCTCACAACTGGTTTAAGCAACTGCGTTGAGACATCTATTGATGCGACTGTTCCTGATTTGAATGGTGATACCAAAATTGGCACACAACCTGTTGTAGCACCTGTGTTCTCTATCGCAAGTGCAAGTGGTAGCGTTGATGTTGGTTCAAGCGTAGCTGTTGCATTCTTGAATGCACAAGGTAGCGTAACTGCAATTTCAAGCGACAATGCTGTTGCTTCTGTTGTTGTTGGGTTGGATAGCGTTTCTATCACAGGCGTAAGCGCAGGTGATGCAACGATTTCTATTAGCGATGGCGTGACAACTCAAACTTACGCTGTAAATGTTAAAGCGGTTGCGGTTGTTACTCCAATGACAGCCAATAAGTCTGCATTGAGCATTGATGTTGGTTCAAGCGATACTGTGACTATGAGCAATGCTGATGGCGCAATCTCTGCAATCTCTAGCAACCCTGCATTAATCTCTGTTAGCGTGGCAGGCAATGTTGTCACCGTAAACGCTCTTGGCGCAACTGACCCTGATACCGTCACGGTATCTATCTCTGATGGCGATGAGACTGTTGTTGTAACTGCTTACTCTGCTGTAAGTGGTGGTGGCGGTCTTTAATCTTTAGGTGAGGGAAACCTCACCTCTCACACTTTCTCAAAGGATTTAAAATGGCTTTAAAAAAGCTTGAATATTTTATTAAGCCTAGTTCAGTAACAACTATTGCACAGGCACAAACAACTATCGTAAACGCACTCAACTCTACACAAGAAGCCGTAACCAACAAGCTCTCAGAGACAACCTACAAAGATGATTATTTTGCAGGGCTATTTGATGCAAGAGATAAAAAGACCTACATCGTTTTTAGTGATGTGGCAAAAACGAAAAACGGTATGCCTGAGTCTTTGATGGATATTACCCCAAGTGCAGGAAGCGTTGATTTAACAGGCTATGCAACACATGCTTATGTTGATGAGGCTATTGCTAGTATCCCATCTGGCACAGATACTTACGTGATTGGATAGACAATGGGTATTACAAAAAAAAGTTACGTCAATCAAGCGGTTGCAGTAGGAAGCTATGACATTACAGGGCAAGAAGCAAGTCGCAAAAAAATCAACACAATTACAGTTGGAAAAAACACAGGAGCAGGAACATCGCAGTCGTTTAAGGCAACGGTTGGGTATGCAACGCTAGGTTCTGCTTTAACAACAATATCAGTGATTGCAGAACTAGCACTCACAAGCTCTAGTACAGCCTTTCAGGTGTTTGATTTAGGTGGGATTGTAATCCCTGAAAACACATACTTCATCGTTAAGATTTCAGCATGTGGCAATGTCGCCATGAGCGTGAACTACGAAGAATATAGCCAATAAATTAAAAGGATAAAAAATGCTTACATTACGAAGTAAAAAAGGTTCTCCACTTACACATGAGGAGATGGATGCGAACTTTAGAAACTCGCTATTGCTTATGAGTGCTATGTATGATTTTTCGCCACGTCAATCAGCAGATATTGTTGCGTATGTAGAGTCTGAACCAGAGGGAATTTCTCTTCCAGCCACTTTGCAGGAAAATTTTGTATTTAACGATGGCTCTAGCGATGATATGGTTGCGATACATGCGTTGCCATTAGGGCTGGTAAACTTTAAATTTGATGTTACTTTCACAACCATTGGGGCAAATGCTAATGGGTATTTAGTATACATTGATAAGTCAGGTATGCTTTGCACTAAATACATTGAAAGTGGCAGTTCCACAACATTAACACCTTTGTTTCGCTTTTTTTTCATTTTAACAGGCAGTGTATCCCCAGAAGAAAATAGCCCATGCCAAATTGATTATACGCTCACTGGTAGTTCCGAGGCTCTTGCGTAGGTCTGCTTGAATATTGCTTAAAAAGGAAGCATATGAATATGTATGTAGAAAGTAATTATCACGACCCTCTTTACGCTGATGGAGACATCAGTGTAGCAGGGTATGTTGAAGATGGATATTATATAGATGGATATACAGATGGTGGTGGCTCTACTCCTGTGCCAACGGTGTCTATTGACATAAGTGGTGCGACTAAGTTCTTTGTCAAAGGGGCTTCAACAAAAACAAAAACTGAAATTGTAAACGCAGTTTTAGTGAAGCTTGGCGAACTATCCAAAGAGATTGCATTGGTTTCTGATTTGAGAGACGGCACACAATACGCAGTGATTGTAGCTTCTAAACAAGCCGAACTCTCCTCTGGCAATAGCTTTATTGATATTGCAGGTGGTGGTGTTAGCGTTGAGATTATACAAGCGTAAGGAGAGATAATGCTTTATAGAAAAGATGTGGGCAGACCGCTCACCAAAGAAGAAGTTGATGCAAACTTTAAACAACTAAGTGATGGGATTGCTTCGTTACAAGAAACACTAAGCCTTTTAGATGGGCTTGATGTTGCACAGTTAGACCAAATGTATCTTGATTTTAACGAAATGAAAGATGAGTTTGCCAATATCAATGAAACGCTTTTGGCAGATAAGCTTAGTGTGGTGTACGCTTCTTATACAGCTCAAATGGTGACACTTCAAAACAGTATCGACACAGACGTAGCTGAAATAGCAACAGCAAAAGCAACAGCTTTGAGTGAAATTGAAAATGCAAAAACACAAGCCCTTGCTGAACTACAAGCCTTTGTGACTGCAAACACAGGAGGGAACTAATGAAACTTAGACAAATTATCGTAAGCGGTTCTGCCGTGGATGCGGAAGCTTTTGTTAGAAGCTCCATTGCAGGAAACATAAAAAGTGACGAGGTTGCTTTTATCTCTTTTGAAGAAAATGGGATGGAGTTTATGGTGAGAGGTGGAAGTGTTTTTGTTTTAAAAAGTTCTCTTGATGAAAGTGCCGTTAATACGATTGTGACCAATGCGCTGAAAGATAGACCAACGTATGCGGATTTGCCTGAGCCTGTAACAGTTTCAACGGTGTTGGATGCGTACATTGATACTAAGATAGGACTTGCAACACAAGACTTGGCAACAAAAGCAGAAGCCACTCCATTAAGTGAGGCACAGGTGCAGTCTATGTTTGATGCTGTAATGCAAAAAATTATGACCGATGGCAATGGAAACTTACATGTAAGCTACACGATGCCAACGCCTATGGCTAGGATTGTAACACCACTTGGAAGCGTTGTGCTTCAAGATAGTTTCATTGACAATGGCGATGGTACATACCGATACACCTTTGACCCTGCTGTGTACGGAGAGGGTAATTATACTGTTGAAATCTCTATGAGCTAGGGGGCATTATGTTTATTGAAAAAAGCAAACAGGCTCTTGAAAAAACAGATGCCCATACAGGCGAGAGAGATTACTTACATGTAAAAAAAGACGACACAGGCTTTGACATCAAAGTTCCAAATGGAAAAACGAAGCTCAAACTCACCAAAGGTTTTGGCAAGAGTGGTGAAGTATCGCAGGAGTTTGATGTCGTTGGTTCTGGTAATGCTATTGGCGTTGAGGGGATGAATAAGATAGTCGTTGGCAATGCGTTTGCTGACGACTACTGTGAGGCATACAGTGGGTATGGTATCTCTTCCAATGGTGCTGATTGTGCACCAAAACTTGCAGGTGCAGTGGATGGAATTGTTGTGTATCGCACCCCTTGCCCAAAAGAATTTTTTGAGTTTACTCTGAGCGAAAAGCAGAAGATAGAGCTTTATATAAACGACACGGTGTTGATTGAAAAAACATACAGCGCAGAGTTAAAACAAAACCTTAATGTTAGAGAGACTCAGGGGCTTAAAATATTCGAGGAGTATTTTGGCACAGGCGTTATTTTGAATGAACTTCACGAAGCGAAGAGAATTGTCTTTGCTGATGGGTTACCAATCACGATTGACGATGATGATAAAATTATTGTTCAAAAAGACAGCGATGACGTGTTGGCTCTTACTTATGGTGCTAGTCGCATTTATTGCATTTATAAAAAAAATGGTGATGTTTATGTATGTGAAAATCATGTTGTATATTTTTATTTTTTGGAAATGAGTGATTTGCTTGAAAATATAACATACCTAAAAAATAATTTTATTAGCACTAAAAATTTAAGCATTTCACACGCTTTTGAAATTGGGCTTGTTGAGGTTAAACTTTATGCAATTCCCTTGCCTGTTTTTTCGCTTTGGGGTAGCAATGAACGTGGTTATACAATTCGACTTTATAAAGAAAACTATGAAGAGATTTTGACAATTCGTGAAGAAATTAGCATTAGCTTTTTGTTGAAATTTAAAGAGGATTGGATTAGAGAAAATGGGCTACTCCCAAAAATAAACACTATTTCTAATGCTAATACTGATTTATTAGTAGACGGTCAGAATGCTGATTTTTATCCAACTTTTTATGTGCCAAAATCAAGCATATTTGATTTTACAAATCCTCGTTCTGATAAGTGGGTAAAGACACAGTATAAGTTTCTTGACGTTATTCAAGGGCTTGGGTTATACCCTGTTATCAAGTTTAGAGACACTAATAATTTTTCCAATATTGTTAATAATTCTGGTGAAATTTATTCTTCTGCTCTTGGTGGATGGAACAATAAAAAAATGCTTTCCTTGCTAGAGTCAAACCCAAATGTTCCTAAAATTAAAGTGTGTTCAAATGGAAGTAATCACATTTGGCTGGTATACGCAGGTTATGGTAGTCGTTCAGACTATCTTTCTAAATTGGATAAAAATTATATTCCATTGCCACGATGGGGGTACACAAGATATTTCAAATACGTGGATATTGGTAATCAGATTAAATTCGTGTATGATAAATCACTTAGACATTTAAACGTAATGGCAGATACCGATACTCCTGATGATGTTGGTCTAATTCAAAGAGTGATAACATTTATTGAAGAGCATATTTCACCCATAGCGTGTATTGATTTTCGTGGGTATACAAGGGTTTATAAAGATAGTCTTATTCTGTACCCTTCTAATATGAACTTGCTTGATGATGTCATAGCTAATTTTATGAATAAATCTGAACAAAATAAATATACTCTTCGTGGAGCTTATGGAAACCTGATAGAGAACAACAACTTAACCGACAAGTTTTTTAATATAGGGGACAGTATTCCTATTGATAAATTGAAACATTTTTTTACGTTTATAAATAATAATGGAGTGGTTTTACACGCTCAAAACGATACTGTTTCGTGGAAAGGTTACCAATCATCATTGGTATTTTTGTATGCTTTGCTTGACAGCAAAGATTTTGTTTTAAAGTCGTTGTTTGTGAAAAATTACGAGAGAGTAGCAAGTTATCCAACCTATTCGTATTCATATGATTATGATTACTCACATTTGTGGACGACATACGCAGATGGTCATTTTGCAGTTAGAGAAATCATTAATGATGGAAGTAATGCTAAAGTTCCTGCCTCTCTTAAAAAGTTTTTGGAAGAGGTTTTAATTCCTAAGCTTAACACCGCATATGAGAATTTACTACATGTAAAGATTTTGGTTACTAATAATGGTTCAGAGCTTGATGCCCCACTTAGCACAGTACAAATTCAAGGTTTGTTGCGAGGTCTTTTTAACCAATTTTTGTTAAAGAGAACTATGAATATCGCTTTTAGAGCGACCATTTCATACACTGGTTTAAATCCGTATGATGGGAAATTGTACACTGATGGAAGCGCTTTTAACTTTAGTGGAGTTGATGCTTTAGCCTCTGTTTCTGTTAATGCGACTATTAATTATGGAGGAGACGTGGTTGAAAATCATATTAGTGGTGTTGAATCTGCATCTGACGATGCAGTAGAGCCTAGCGAACCACCTTTGGACAAGGTTTCTATCACCGTAACGGACTCAGGAAAAACTCGCACTATTGGCTATGCCTCTCCTATCGCTATTGAAAGTATTTCTGTTGGAGGACAGCGCATTGATGCGATAAACCAAAAGCTTAAAGATGGAACTTTGCGTAAATTCAGTGTTGGAAGCTCCACCGTAACATGGGGTGGAAATATGATAACTATTTACAACTTTAGTACCGTAACATCGCTTAAAATTGGCGATGCAAGTTTTGTGTTTTAGGAGGATGTGATGGCGCAATATGAAGCAGTCATTACCACAGGTGTAGCACCTGATACAACGGTTGCTAAAACCGCCTTGTGGCAGTATGGGAAGAAGTATTATTTTGGGGATGTGGATGGGAATGTGGGGCATGTTGGTTGTAACAGAGACAACCCTCTAAAATTTAATGTTGCAAGAGCATTTTTATTTGTAAAAAATAGATATTCTCATGGCTATAGAATGGAGTGGTAGGTGTAAAATGGACAAAGAATGGTGTTTAAGTGCAAATGGATATTTTGCTGGGCAAATAAATCACCACTATCCTCTTGTGGACGGTGTTGTAAATAACATAGAGTTGGATGGCTTTTCACTCATCAACCTTGAACCGAAAAAACTTTTAAACGGTTTTATTTATTATCGGTATCTTCTTTTAAAAAGCGATAATAGTATTGCTTTGCTTGATAGCAACCTAGAGGAAATAACATCAACTCAAATAGCGTACACACGTTTTGCTGATGAGGTGGCTATTGAGGCAAAGGTTGAGAATAAGAAGTTTTATTTTAGGACAAACTATGGGGCGTACTATTCCAAAACTTTTGCGTACACGATTGATACCATGATGCTCTCTTCTAAGACAACTTCTTTAGGGGTTGGCATTAATGCTATGAGTGGGAGTGTGGTATCTGCAAAGCATACATTAGCAGGAGTTGAGAGGGAGGCTAGATACATATCCTCTGAAAAAAAAGAGAGTAGTGGAACAGTCAGTGTTCCAAAGGCGTATAGCACTATGCTTGGTATTACGATTACGGTTGGGGGAACAGAGAACGCCCCTATGGTTATCAATGGTGAAACCGCATTTAAACCTTTAACGGCTTTCTTTAAAGATACAAACAATTACAAAAAAAAATGGGGCGGATGGGTAGGGAGCGGACAGCTAGGACAAACCGTAGAAACTCCTCCGAGATACTCTTGGCAAGCAACATTTCCGAGTAAACCCAGCATTTTAGCAGAAAAAGCACCTTATAAAATTAATACAGCCTTTTCGGAAAAAGGTGTTGTAATGAGTATGAGTTTTGGAAATAGCGAAACACCTATTTCTGAGCTTGATATTTCAGAGGACTCAAAATCGACCACTGTTTTTGAAGATGAATTTTCTTCTATGAAAGAATATACAAAAAAGTATCTCCTTTTTGCTGGGCAGAGGAATCTTCTTATTACAAACAGGGGTGGCGTAAAATCTAGTCTTATACCAGTTCGTAATTATATTGCGGATGTTATTCCATTACAAGATGTTGGAGGCGTATATGTTCATGCGCCTCTACCCATAGACGTTGAGCCGATACCCGCTTCTTAGAAATACCTCTCTATTTATCGCCTCCGTTTTTATATCATTGTGACAAAAACGGAGGCTACATGTTTATTAAGCAACCAAACGAATCTTTTAAAATTGCTTTTCGCTCAAAAATAAAAGGGCTTACCAACACGGATTTTACTGTTCTGTGTGAGAAAATGAGTGACCTTAGTACGGTTGAACTCAACACTTCGGTGAGCGAAATTTTGCGTGGGGAACAAAGCAGTGGTGATTATGTTGTTAGCGGATTTTCATTTGCTATCGAGGGAGATTACCTGTTAAGCATCACTTCTGAGGCTCATAATATTGCGCTTAAGACAATGATTAGTATTCGTGAGAATGTTGTGGCAAGTGGGGCTACGGAGGAAAACTTTGGCATTATCTATTGATAATCTGCACATGTTACAGCAGTCTTGCACTCTTATTTTAAAGTCAAAATCTGCAAAATTTTATCAGGTTAAAACATACGATTTAAGCTTAAGCAAAGCGCACTACAAAAGCGTAATGTTTAAGAACGGTAGGTATCACTACACGTTTGATGGTTTGACGAGTGGTTTTTTGATTGTGGAAGTAGATAAAAAATTTATGGTCAAAAAAATTGGTGAGCATCTATTCCTTGCAGTGACATCAAAGAAAGAAAAAGATGTGTACGCACTCAGCAGTGACTTGATTCAGACAAAGCTTGATGTGTTGTTTGAATTTGATGATTTGCGAATTTATAAATGTGAAGAGCCGTATTTCAAAATTGGTGAGCATATCTTACCTATGCAGAACAACCTTTACAAACTAAAAGGGAATTTGGGGATTAGTGAATTGGAATCTGTTGATTTTGGTGATATTAGCTTAGGTAGCATCTCTTTTGGGCAGATAGAATTACCCTCTATTTCAATGCAAGAGTTTACATTAAATTCAGTACTCCCAACAGTCTCATTTAAGGAGCTATGATGGCATTCGATGAAGAGCTTTACAAAAATGTAATTAGCACAACTAATAATCAGTTGGTCAGTGGAACAAATAGTACCTTTAGTGTTTCCGAACAAAAAATGAAAGAGTTTTTAGAGCAAAACACTGACATTACGGACACTGATAAGGCAAAGATTTATGCCGACTTCCTAACAAATATTACAACAACATCCTTACAGCAAACACTGAGTAATGCTAAGGAGATTGTGCTAGAACATGGACTAAGAGAAGCGCAAACCGCAACAGAGACTCAAAAAGTAATCTCGATGAAAGCGGAAGATATGGATAGGGCTAGAGAAGTAACGCAAAAGATTGTCTCGATGCAGGAACAAGATAAGGCACGTAATGCAGAAGTTGCAAGTCTTGTTGCTAAAACGAAGATAGAGATAGAGCAGAAAATCCCTGCTGAAATTGAAGCGTTAAGGGCAGAAGCAGACCTCAAAAAGCAAGAAGTTAGGCTTAAAGAAGCACAGCTACAACTCGAAAAAGCAAAAACAAAACTGACCGAAAAACAAATTCAAATTGAATCGTCTCGCCTTGATATTTTAAGAGAAGAACTTGAATTAAAACGAGAAATGAATGTTTTAGAAAGAGAAAAAATGGAGTTTTTTAAAGGCGAGAGTACCGCAAAAGTAGAGCTTATGGAAGCAGATAAGCTTTTAAAACACCAACAAGCAGGAGCGGTAAGCACATCTCTATCGACAAACTTAGACATAGAAAGAGAAAAGATGAGAACCCAAATAGAAATAGCGACAATTTATGTTAAAGGAGGGAGATGATGAAAGTTAATTCAGCCATAGAGACGATTATGAGTGAGCTAAAATTTCAAGCTCGTAGTGCAATCATTGAAAAATACAGTGCAACCGATGCCGATATTAGCGAGGATGGCTTTACCTATACCGTAAGCGAAGTCGTGAAATACAGGCATCCTTATGGGGCGATTACAACAGATGTTATTTTATCCTCAATTTATCGAGAAATGATTTATCTGTGTGTGCAAACTGTGCCACTCTCCTTGCTTGAAAGCAAAGGTGGAACAGCAAGTATTGTAAGAAATCTAAACAGTACGTGGGATATTAGAACACCAAATTACCCTGTTGCAGGAGAAACCTTAGATATTGATGAGATACTAGCTCAAATTGCTATTTATAGAACGCTCTCTTATCTCGGAGTTAGTGCTTATACGGCTAATGCGAAAGAGCTTTTAACCACGTACAAAGAGGGCTTAGTCGTGCCAACGGAAGATGAGGCGTCTGACTCGTTAGCATTTCGCTTTAGCTCAGATGGTTTGGAGTGGCACGATACCTACCAATCAGGCGACATGTACTTTTCTATCGGTAGAAATGCACAGTGGGGAAACAGTATCCCTATCGGAGGGGGTGGTAGTAGTGGTGGGGCTACAAAATTTATCCAACTAAGCGATGTTCCTCAAACATACAGTGCAGGAAAGATTTTAAAAGCAAATGCCTCTGGCACAGGTCTTGTTTTTGCTGATGAACAAGCCATTAAAAAAACATTTTTAGAACTAAACGATACACCATCTACCTATGTTGGAGGAAAATTTTTAGCGGTTAATAGCGCAGGGAGTGCAGTCGTTTTTGTGGATGCCCCAGCAGGTGGTAGTGGTCAGGATGCCTTGGTTGGATACCAAGCAACGATGCCTTATGACTTCGGCACAGAAACGTCAAAGCAGTTCATTACGCTTGATGAAAATACTACTTTTTCTGTGGCTCTTAATGCAGATGGGCTTACTCCAAAGATGGAGAAAGATACGATTTACCATATGCAAGTTTACCCCAGTTCTTATCTCTTTTCATTTAGTGATACGCAGATTAAAAAACCTGCTTCAACCCCTGCATTTACAGGCTCGGAATATGCTATAATCTTTAATATGATGTGGGATGGAGATGACATTTTCGTCTTTAATATCAACAGCTATAATTAGGGGTGAGCTATGAAATTTATTGCATTATTGATGGTGACAATTTTATTGGGAGCGATAGGCATGGAAGAAGTTAAGACGACATACGCTCAACCTGATAGAGATGAGCATTTGTTGACAAAAGAAATCATCACAGGGGTGCTGACTCAAAATATTTTAAGTGATACCGCAAACGGCATCCCTATGTTTGAGAAATACGATTTTCCTCTTGATGTGCGAAAGGCAAGTGATGTTAGTGTGTATGAAACCAGTGGTGGAGATGCTTACTTTGAGACCATTGAGAAAATGAAAGAGCGTATTTATCAGCCTGTTTTTGCACAAGCAGGAAGTGAAAATCTTGTGAGGCTTACCTATAAGCCAAATGTTAGAAACTTAAGACACGCCCCAAAATATAACTTAACATCATCTCCAGAAACAAATACGCATGACCACGCCATTGAGGGGTTGCCACAAGGAGTAAGCAGTACCGCATATTATTGGGATGGTGAAACGGAGGCTTTTTTATTTTATAAGGAGTGGGTGTATTCTTATATTGACGGTAAGCTATCAACAGAAACGCCTGAACTTAAATGTTATCTGATGGATAAGAATGCAAAAATATTTAAAGCATTCACAATGAGTTACCCTACAAACACTTCTTATAAGACCCTGTATTTTGATTCAGCATCGGAGTACGACACAAGCATGTATGTGTATGGACGACTAACGGATGGCTTAGGTTATGATTATTATTTTGATGAAAACGGAAATGCTATCCCTGCTGAGAACTTTGGAGAAGAGGTAAATCCTAGAAATGTTATTGTTAAATTCGATTTTAAAAGCAAAACATCAAAGGTTGTCTTTGAAATTCCAGCCCCAGAGCAAAGAGAGCAAGCGTCACGCTTTTCCACAGAGAGATACATTCAGATAGGAACATCAAAAAAGATTTATATTTTTGATAAAAAGCAGGATAAATTTCACGTTATAGCAGGCGCAAATAATGGTAGTTTTCTCAACCCTGTTTTAAGAAGCGTTGCTGTTTTGGTTGGGGCTAATGTATGGGATATTTACACGTTTAATGATGACGGTGTAACAAAGATTGCTTCTAGCGTATCTGGTGATGATGCAAAGTATACAAAATATGTTCTTGTGTGGGTAGGAAACTTAGACTATGATTATATTGTAAATAAAAACGGAATCCTAAGTAATGATGTGAACGAGAGAGTTGTTGCAGGTGGTGGCAGAGGTCACTATCAAATCAATTTTGGAAACGTGGAATATGACAATTCTTTCCGCTACACAAAAAATGGGCAAAGGGTTACTTACAATAACTATTCGTCTTATTACCGAAGAAGCAATGTGGATGATGCTGATATTGTGCGTGGCTTTAATGGTGGTGACGGATATGACTATTATGCACCTGATAGAAAAAACTTTTTGCCATTTGAGGACATAGCAGGATATATCCGCCTATGGCGAAAAGACAAAGCAGTGCTGTCTGTTGAATGGGGCGTAGCTAGCACCACATATAAATTGCATTGGTACGATTAAAAGGATAAACGATGGACGAAATTTCAGTAGCAAATAATTTCAACAACAGAAAAAAGCAGAACCAACTTAACGAACTTGACCAAAACACGAGCATGGCACAACAACAAGCCAATCTTCCTGTGGTGCAAAGTTTGGCGCAGAAAACAAACTTTGGTGATTATGGCAGTAGTTTCGCTAATGGAATGGTGAACAGACTTGCAAGTGCTAATCAAAATGTTCCACAACCGATTACGGAAGCACAAAACATAGACCAAAATGCGTACTTTGGAACAACGCCAAATCTTGCCAACAAGCCAACGCAGTATGAGCAAAATTGGAACGCAAGGCAAGACAGGATGCTTAGTAATCCAGTGATTAATTCTATCCTTGCAACGAAAGCAACGCCTGAAACATTTACAAAGATTGATGGCTTTAGCGATACAGCAAATAACGCTCTTAGAAGCGTAATCGACACCAATAATGCAAAGCGACAAGATGCGTACAATATGGCTCAACTCAATGCAATTACAAGCATGTATAACGCTAACGCAGGTATTTACAATACCGAGATGGGGCTTGATGGGAAGAGCGCACAAAATGCACATCTTCTTTTCAAGGAACAGCAAGACCAGTTGAAGCTTAGAAACTCAATGGCTGACAATGTTTTAGCAGGAATTGCAGGGTACGCTGATTTGAGTGATGAAAATGTTAAAGGTAAAATTAGAGCTGATTACATTCAAAGTGGTGTTCTCCCTGAGAGTATTGAGAAAGACGGATGGTTTGGTTCTTACACCCCAAAATATTCTAGCTCCACGGTACAAGCTCCACAGCAAAATATGACAGTAAATAATCCTAAGTGGGGTGCACAATTTAATGCTTTACAACAAAGTGGGCTTCAACCAAAGGTGAGAAATGTGAACGGCAAAGATTATATTGAAGTCAATGGGAAGTTTTACGAGCAACGCTAAGAAATAGCACTCTATTTGATTTTCTCACTCCGCTAAAATTAGCAAAAAACGGAGTGGGAAATGTCTCTTACACCAGAGCAAGAAAACGCTTTAAACACTTTTGTCTCTACCAATAACCTCAAACCAGTTTCTTTTGATGAACCTAAAGCACAAGACAGCATTTATGGCAAAGAAAAAGACGAACAATATTTGGCATTAGGTAAATTTTTAAAGGAGAATAGCTTAGCTCCTGTTGAAGATGAAAAAACTTTAGAACTTCTTACTAAAACAGATAGCTCAACGAGTGGTCAAATTGGCTCTTACTTTGCAGGTGGTGCAAATAACATTGTTAAATATTTAGCATCTGGTGCAAAATTTGTAGGAGCAAAAGATACCGCCAAAACACTCGACAACACAAGAAAGCACATCGAAGATAAGTACATTACCAACAAATACTCTGGCATGGTCGGTGACATGGTGCTTGACCCAATCAACCTTGCGCCAGCAGGTCTCTATACAAAAGGGGCTAATATTACAGCGAAAAGCGTTGGCACAGGTATGGCTCTTGGTGCAGGAACTTCTTTGGCTAAAGATTATGGAAACTCAGATGTTAGCGCAGACAGCATGGCTCTTAACGCAGGTATTTCGGGCTTGTTTTGGGGTGGCATGAATGGCTTTTTTGCGAGTGGTGCTTATGACAAACTTGCCACCCCTGTAAAGAAAAAACTTTTCGGTGAAAACTATGGTGCTACAACACACAATGGAAATGATGTTGTTAATGTAACCCCAGAGCAACAAGAAGTTTTAGCCTCAATGAGAGCAAACCCTGAGCAGTTTGGCTTACATGTAGATGATGTTAAAAGTATTCCATCCCCATTGGAGGCAAGGGCAAACCCTGACGGCTCTTATGGAGTAGGCGAGCGAATCATAGTGGATGAAAATAAGGGAACTAATTATCAACCAAACTGGATGTACGGAAATGCCGAACACCCACCAGTGCCATATGATACACGAATTAACACAGCCGACAATATTTCACAATCTCAACCATCATTGTCGTTCAATGGGGAGAGACAAGGGTTGTTGCCAAATAATTCTCAAAGCAACATGCTACCACCACCAAAGCCACGTCCTCCTCAAACGCCAATGGAGGCGATTGAAACGATTGTGCATGGCAAAGTTCACATGGATGCCCCTGTTGCTCCTGTGGCTGTTTCTGCTCCGCAAAACCCTATCATCAATTCAGTGCTTCCAAATTCAAGTGTTAGCAAAGCAGAGCCAATGGGAATGTACCATTACAGCGAACAGCCTCGCAATATGTTGAGTGTTGGCAATACTCCAAAGACAGGCGGTCAAGAGGTTGGCAGATTGCAAAATGGTAAAAGCGATAAAGTTTTCTTGTATGGAAGAGGGCAATCTCCTGAAACTAACTTTGGAGTAGGGAATGGCGGTCAATACGTGCATGAGGTAGATGTGTCAAAGCTTAACATGTTTGATTCTTCAAATCCTGAGCATGTATCAGCCGTTAAAAATTCTATGAATGCTAAAAAAATGGAAGCCCTACAAAACGATACAAGCCTCAACAATGCTACACGCAACTACTACGCAAGTAATCTTGATGCCTACAACATAACAGATGGCAGAACCTTTAAAGAGAACGTGCTAAAAGAGTTGGGTTTCAATGGTGAGATAAACCGAAACGGCTCAGGGTACAGCTACGTGTTTGACAATGTAGCCCCAACAAGAGTGGCGCAAGTTGCAGAAGATGCCAAAAAAGCAGGAACAGAGTTTGATGGCAGGTTCACTATGGCATCAGAGGCATTGCCGTCCATGAGCTTAGAGAGTGGTCAAAAGATTTCAAAGTTGGACTTGCAAAAACAACACGAATACCACGCTGAAATTCAAAAACTTGTCACCGATGAAAATGGTTTTGAACACGTCTTAAAAGATGTTGGCTTTGAACAAGTTGATTCTATTGGCACAAAAGAGTTTTCGCCCTCAGCCTACGAGGGGCATGTTGGGGCAGGTGAGCAAACAGGTGCAAAAGTTCCAACCTTTGTTGATAAAGATGGCTTTGAAAATATCGCTGAACATGATATAGATAGACTCAAATTGGCAGGGATGATAAAAGCTTTCTTGCAAGACCAAGATGCCGTGACATTTAGATACATGAGACCTGCAAAAAATCTTGATGAAGTAAACTCTTTGTCGTACAATTTTGGCAGACCTATTAGCCACGATGAGATGAAAGCACTCTCCCAAATCGTACAACGAGAGATGGGTGATGATGCGTGGAAAGTGGCACTTACTACATCGAAAGATGGCATCGACATTTTAGGAGTTGGAGGCTTAAAAGGAAAAGCTTTCCAAGATATTGCAGAGTCATTTAATGAAGTTTTTGGTAAAATAGATATACAAGATGTAACGATACATCATAATACGTTAGCTGAAAAAGGCTACATTGAGGGAGTAAAAGATGACAACCAATTCAGAGAGCAGTTCAAACTTCTTTCATCTAAGCTACGCCAAGGTGAGAGGGATAGAAACTTTGGAGGAACAACGAGCGATAAACTCCAATGGGGTTCAGATGATATGTATTCAGAAGCCCTCTTCAAAAAAAGAGACGAAATCAGAAGCGCAACTGATGACTTCATCAAACGAAACGAGCAACAAGGAGTAGAACTCCCACAAGAAAGAACAAAATTAAAACGTGTTGATGCTTCGGATATTGCCGACTCTCATGGCGGTATTGACTTTCAAAAACTCAACGATGGCGAGATGGTCGCCCATGACAATCAAGTATGGTTTAAAAAAGAGGGTAAGGTTTACAGCTCTCTTGACAACAAGCCACAAAACTACGAAGATTTACCAGAATACCCACAAATTGAAGCTTACCAAAGACACTTAGACTCTATGCGTGGCGGTTTCACCACAGGCGCAATGGCTCAAAACCTTGTAGCAGGAAGCACAGGCGGTGCTGTTGGTGCAACACAAGGCGATAATAACGATGAGAGATTGCGTAATGCACTTATCGGTGCAACCGTAGGCGCAGGTGGATTAAATGCGCTCTCAAAAGTAATGCGCTCAAACTCTCTTAAACAATCACAGATGAAACTTGACAAATACAACGAGCTTAAAACCGCTCTCTTGCAAAAAGAAAAGATGCCACAGGTGAAAGCCATTGAAGATAATTCCCCTGTTAGATTTGCCCAAAGTAATGACAACATAGCAAAAGGAATTGATGCTAATGGAGTGCATATTGATAGACCGAACACTCTTAAGGACAACACAACACCTTTTTACGCACAAGGCGCAGGGGCATTTTATGGCATAGAAGAGGGTGAAAATGGTGAGTTTAAATTTGACCCTGAAAAGGCAATGATTGGTGTTGCAGGTGGTATGATTGGGGCTAAAGCTTTTTCATCAAAATCAAAAGAGACAGTGGTTAATTATGTGCGAAAAGTCGTGGGAGATGAAGCGACTAAGCAATGGGGAGATGCGACAAATGACATAAAAAGGCTTTTTACAAATACCCTAAGCGCAAACTACATGGCAAAACGAGAAGATGTTATTAGTGCCGTGAATGGTGTGTCTCACAAGTTGGAAAATTTACACTATGCACTTAACAGCCTTGATGAAGAGGCGAGAGTAGGCATCCATAAAGCCTTAGTTGGAGAGGGTGTCGCTCCAAAAGGAACAGAGAATCTTGTTGGCAGTATCCGCAAAGAAGTTGATACGTTGAGCAATGAGCTTGTTGAGCATGGAGTTCTAAGCAAAGAAACCTTTGATGAGTGGAAAGGGTTTTATCTCCACAGAAGCTATGAAAAAGACATACGAAAAAGCTTGAATGATTTGATGAAAGGCAACTTTGAAGTCGGGGCAATTCTAAACAGGGGAAAAACCGAAACGATTACGGCAGGAGAATACGCAAATAGACTTTCTGATGGAAGCATAACGCAAGATATGCTGAACAAGCCTTTGAGAGAGGGTGGTATTAGGGTAGAACAACGAGGAAATAAAGTTGAGATAAGAAGAGATTGGACACCAGACGAGCGAACCTCAATGGGAGAAATTGTTGATGCTTCTTATACTGTACCTGAAACTCTTTTGCGTATGCACCGCATGGTTGAGAACGCAAAGTTCTTAAAGCAGGTCTCTGAGATGGTTGATGACAGTGGTGTTAAAGTTGTTTACACTCCTGAGATTATTACCAAAGAGTTTGCAGGAAAAAGCAAGGAACAGATAGCAGATATTTTAGATAAAGAGGGCTTCAAAAAGCTTGGCGATAATGCAAAGTATGGTGCGCTTTCTGGGCAATGGGTTAGAAAAGATGTGGCGAGCGACATTACAAAGATAAATGATGAAGTTTATGGCACGTTTTATGGAAAAGAAAGCCCCATCGCTGACTTATGGATGAAGTACATGCGAACGTGGAAGATGAGCAAAACAGTATGGAATGCTCCTGCTCACGTAAACAACATGGTATCAAACTTGTTCTTGATGCACTTGAGTGGCATTGGAGCAAAAGACATTGCCGTAAACTATGGGAAAGTTTTGAAAGTCCTAAAAGACGGTGGGCGTGTGGACGAATTGGCAAGAAAGAAAATGATAAATAGCGCAACCCCTGATGAACTTAGAGAGCTTGCAGAGCTTGAGCCAACAACGGCACTTTATAGGGAAGCGCAAGAGATGGGATTGTTTGGAAGAAGCCAACTTCAAGATGCCCTAATGGGAGAAATGAATATCGCAGGGAAAAGTCTTTACGCTAAGGCAACTGATAAAGTTTCTCATTGGTATCAGATGGAGGACGTAGCAAGCAGGGTTGTAATGTATAAAATTTTACGTGAACAGCACAACCTTAGTGCGAAAGAAGCAAAGAGTGCGGTAACGTCCATCATGCCTGACTACACGAAACCATTGCCAGAGGGATTTAGAAAGCTCAGAGATAGTGGCATTGCACCATTTATTTCGTGGTCTTATTACACATTGCCGTCTATTGCCAAGGCTTTAAAAACAAAAGGTGGAGCAATCCAAGCCACCAAGGTTATCGCAACGCTCGGTGCGATGGAGTATGCCATGACAGGAATGACCCCTCTTGACAACATCCCTTTTATGGATACCAAAAAACCAGAGGACTTGAAAGGAAGAGGCGTTGGCATTGGTAAAAATGGCGACACAATAAATACTTTAAAAGTGGATAAATGGATACCGTACTTAGGTTTTCTTGACCCTGTTAATTATGCAAAAGGCATGTTTAGTGGCGTAACAACTTCAATGGCTCACAACTTAATGACGGCAGGAACGCCAAATGGCGTGACACGAATGTATGACAACTACCCAGTTACACGAAAAGACAAAAGCTTTGGAGACAAGATTTTAGATTATGGGAAATATTATAGTCAAGCATATGTTCCAGTACCACAGGAAGCCTACAATTTAACAAATTTTGCAGAGTCTATGATGCGTGATGAAAAAAAGCGCAAAAACAGCGTAGTCATGTTGCCAAAGTCCGAGGGGCAAGAGATATGGAAGCTCCTAGGCGTAAATTCAAGTAGCTACTCTCGCTCTGGTCTTAAAAAAGAGCAAACTAAAAAATAACCCTCTATTTGATTTTCGTTTTTCACTAAGATTAGCGAAAATCAAATAAGGCTTCTAATGGAAAAGCAGTCGGTACTTCTTAATTCTTTTCTCATCCCTCTTGCATGGGTTATTCAATATCTCGAACTCGATTATAAAAAACTCACAATTTTAATAAGCCTCATGTGCCTTGACATGGTAACAGGGACGATTAAAGCTTATGTAGCCAAGCAAGATATAACCTCAAGGCGTTGGGTGGCAGGATTTTTAAGCAAGCTCGTTGTCTTGCTCATCCCTTTTGTAATTGCCCTAATGGCTAAAGGCGTTGATATTGACGTTAGATGGTTCGTTGGACTAAGCCTGTCAATTCTTATTGTCGCTGAATCTTATAGCATTTTAGGAAATGTGCATACGATAAAGACAGGTGAAGCAGTCGCTGAAATTGATGCTGTAAGTGCCATTATTAAAGCATTGAGAGAGATTCTTGAAAACATGATTCAGAGGGGTAGATAATGTGGCTTACGTTGTTTTCTTTTATTAAAAATCAAATGAGTGTATTGGATTACATTTTGGTTGGATGTATTGTCGCTCTTTTGGGGTGGGCAACCTCTTTGAAAATAGAAAATTGCTCCTTGACAGCGGATGTTAAGAGTCAAGCGGAAACGATTGCTAAAAACAACGTAGATATTCGAGACTTACAAACAAGCTTGGCTAAAAAGAGAAGCGAGATAAATCTTCAAAATAAACTTATTGAACAAAACAAAATTGACAAAGAAGCAAAAGACAAAGAGGTGAAAACTCAAAAAGAAGAAATTGATAAAAAATATAAGCTCAAAAGAGAAGAAATACAGAGATACAAAGGAGATGAAAATGCCTCGTCTTGTGATAACGCTCGCATGTTTTTTAATAGTGCTTATTGGTAGTGGGTGCGCCACAAAAGAGCCTTGTATAGACCAGATTGTGAACATCCCTCAAAAATGCCAAATGGATGAGGGCGTAATGCCAGAGATAGAGCAAAGAGAGTTTAAAAAAGGGGAAGAGTTGGAGCAAAACAAATGGGTGTACGGTAATTATTTGACAATGAAAGCGTATGCGGAAAAATTAAGAGCAGAGATAGGGAGATGTAAGTAATGGCTGATATAAAAAATGCCTTACCAATTTTGTATAAAGCAGAATTTTCAAGACCTGAAAATGCTTTACATGTAAACAAAACGGAGACAGGTTATACATTCATGGGGATTTACCAGACAGCTCATCCTACATGGAGTGGGTGGGGTATTGTTAGGGATAAATTAAAACAGTACGGAGGAGATATAAAGCTTGCTTCTTCAATGCTGTATGATAATGAAAAAATGAGAGAGCTTGTTGAGTTCTTCTATAAAAGAAATTTTTGGGATAGGGCAAAGCTTGACCGTGTAAATTCGCAACATATTGCAAACGAAATTTTTATATTTGGTGTTGTGGCTGATATGCCTCCTGCAATAAAAAAAGCTCAACAACTTGTCGGTGTAACAGCCGATGGAAATGTTGGTGAAAAAACACTCACTGCTTTAAATAGTTTTGATGAAAAAGCTTTTGACTTGGCTTTCGATGAAAAGGAAATTGAATATTTTAAAACCGTTATTTCTTTGAAGCCAGAGAAAGAAGTTTTCTTAAAAGGTTGGATAAACAGGGCACATTTAGTCTAATAATTTGTGCCAAATTTTGTGCCAAATCATCTACCCAAATGGTGTTCCATAAGGGTAGTAATTTGGTTGCGTGTGGTTCGAGATGCCCTATTTGTTGTGTTTTAGAGATATTAACTAAAGCTCCTGCGCTAAAGTTAAATTATATATAAAGTTCACTATAATAGACCATAATTTGTCTTTATTAGGAGAAAGCTTATGACGCAAGAAGAACTTGATGCTTTAATGGCAGGTGAGTTAGATGATATGCAAG
>RZYK01000045.1 GCA_009930355.1 Campylobacterota bacterium
ATAAATTTTGTACGACTCTGCGTCTTGGATGAGGCAGAACCGACGAGTTCTTGAAGTTTATTCGCCTGTGTTTCCATCTTTACCTCTTTTTTTCTCAAAGCCCTCTAAAATACACTCTACCAAAAAGTCACTGGACGCTGGGACAATATCATCAGGAACCTCTTGCCCAATAGAGAAGTAACTCACAGGTTTATCCGTATCGTAAATCAAAGAGAAAATTGTTCCAAATACTTTGGTTTCATCAAATTTCGTAAAAATAAGGGTATCAATGTTTAAAAAAGAGAAATTTTTGTAAATCTCTTTTAAATCTTCGAGTTTACATCCTGCAGAGAGGACTAAATTAACATCAATTTGCATCTGAGAATTTTGTAAAAACTTATTGAGTTTGATGAGTTTTTCTTTATCATACTGTGAACTTCCTACTGTATCAATCAAAATAACATCACAATGACTGAGCGAAGAGAGCGCATTGTTAAAATCACTAGGGTCTACGACATCTTCAATGGGCAAGCGCATCATTTTTGCATAGGCAAAAAGTTGTTCTACTGCACCAATTCGGTACGTATCAAGAGTAATAATGCCAACTTTGGAGCGCTTTTCTTGAATGTAAGAGTAACGAGCAGCCAGTTTGGCAATCGTCGTCGTTTTTCCCACTCCCGTAGGGCCTACAAACATTATCACCCGTTTATTTCCCTTTTGAACTTCCGCCTCTACTCGTACGGGAATAAGTTTTCGAAGTAAGACTTGAAAATAGCGTTTAATCGTCTCTGAGCTGTTTTTCATGCGCACAGGCATATGCTCTAAAGTAAGGTTCATAATGTTTTCCAAATGATCTTCACCCATGCCACTGGTTTTTGCCAATTTATAAATTTCTGAAAATTCAGAGGGAATGGCTAAATGATTGCGATGGGGGGCTTTTTCTTCCCAAAACATCTCTTGAATGAGTTTAATTTTATCGGCAAGTTTATTGATCTCATTTTTAATATCCCCCAAATCTTCATTGGGTACTGCTTTTTCTAAAGGCTTCATGCTACTTGAAAAAGACGTATCACTGGTTGCTTGAGCAATTTGAGAAATTTGTTTTGCTGCCTCAGAGAGGCTAAAAAGAACATCTTCGCCACTTTTATTGTATCTGGGTTCTGCTTTTGATTCAACTCGATGTGTACCTTGCATTGGAGCATCTTCAATAGCTACGACCACTTCATAAAGGGCGGAGGAGCTAATGGTTTTTTTGCGAATCTGTTTGGTGCTAATCACCAGCGCATTTTCTCCGCACTCTTGTTGTGCTCTTTTTAGCGCTTCTGCTGGCGTTTCACCACTAAACGTATGAAATTTCACCCTTCTATCCTTTAAAACGTTTTAACGCTAAAAGCGGTACACCTACAGATAAACGCTCCTGCCATTGTGGATGGGGAATTGTTACATGTTTTTGGTGACGCCTCTCATGATTGAAAAATATTATATCTAAATCAAGGGTTCTTGGACCATTTTTAAAAAGACGCACCCGTCTAAAGCGCTTCTCTACATGTAAAAGTATTTTGAGCAATGCGTTTACATGTAAAGAAGTTTCTACCACCATCACCGCATTATAAAAATCATTTTGATGCGCATAGCCAAAGGGTGGATTTTTAAAAAGAGGGGAACTCTCCTGCACATGCAAACGAGGGTCGTTTTGAAGCAAACGGTAGAGTGCCACAAAGCGCTTCTTTACCTCTCCCTCGTTGCCACCCACCCCTATCAGTGCACGATAGGGGTAAGTTTTTTCACTGCGTCGATAGGAAGGGAAAAAACGAATCTTCTCTAACTTCACCCTAAAATCTCCGCACCATGGTTTCCTACACTAATCGTATCTTCAATGCGTACACCAAACTGATTGGGCAGGTAAATCCCTGGTTCTATGGTAAACACCATATTTTCCTCAACGATGGCGTGTGAGCGTGCACTAATCACAGGTAGTTCGTGAATATCAAGCCCCACGCCATGCCCTGTGGAGTGGACAAAATAGCGTCCATATCCCGCTTTTTCTATCACTTCACGTGCGGCTTTATCAATCTCACTGGCTTTCACACCCACTTTTACCGCTTTAAGAGCAGCCTCTTGTGCCCTTAAAATCGTCTCGTAGACCTTTTGTCTTTGTGTATCGCTAAAGTGTTGCGCTTTCTCAAACGAAAGGGAGCCATCAAAAAAAGCGGTACGGGTTCTATCGGAGCAGTAACGCTCATATTTTACCCCTGCGTCCATGAGCACCAAACTTCCTTTTTGAAGTATGGTATCCGTGGGCAAAGCGTGGGGTTTCGCGGCATTTTCATCAAACGCCACAATCGGCTCAAAACTCAGCCCCAAAGTGCCTTGGCGTTTCAAAAGCATCTCCGCCTCAAAAAAAGCTCTCTTCTCGTCCACACCCTCACCTAACGCAGAGAGATGTTTCGCAAAAGCATCAAACGCCTCTTTACCAAACTGCGCTGCTCTTTGGAGCTTTCTTAATTCAGCTTCGGTTTTAATAATGCGTTTTTGTTGTGAGAAATTGGGTCTTTTTTGAAACGTGATGGAGAGTTTATCGCTCAGTTTTGCAAAACGCTCTACATTCCACTCCAACGGGTTGTACGCCAATGTTTTTATCTTGCTTTTGCGCATCAGCAAGCGAGCGGTTTTGAGCAAATCCCCTCTATCGCCCTCTAAAACTTCCGCATTAGAAATGAGACTGGAGGCTTCGGTCGTATAGCGCCCATCGGTAATAAAAAATGCTTCACTGCCGAGCTTTAAAAACAGAGCGTTATCGCACGAGAAACCGCACTCATAAAAGAGTGCGTTCTCATCCATCAGAATGTAGTTATTCACGTTAAGCTTGGGCTGCTTGTTGGTGTGCCGCTTGCGCTTTTTTAAGTGCGTCCAATTCACCTAACATCTGCATCATAGAAATCATTGCAAGGTGGTAACCAAAAGGACCAAATCCAGCAATTTGACCTGTACATACTGGAGCAATCATGCTTTTTTGACGAAACTCTTCACGTCGGTAAATGTTGCTAATATGCACCTCAATCGCAGGCAAAGAAACCGCACTAATCGCATCACGAATCGCAATTGAGCTATGTGTGTACGCTGCCGGATTGATAATAATACCATCCGCATCGCCTAAGCACTCTTGGATTTTATCGACAATTTCACCCTCTAAGTTTGATTGAAAAAACTCAATTTCAAAATTGTTTTGCTTTGCAACCGCTTCCATTTGAGAGTGGATTTCCTCTAGTTTCATCGCACCATAAACGTTTTGCTCACGGTGTCCGAGCATGTTAAGATTGGGACCTTGAATCACGACTATTTTCATGAATAACCTTTGATTTAAAATTTATTCTTAATTATAACGAGGCTTACATTAGGATACAATTACGCCACTTTGTCGTCTCAAAAACGGCATTTTCTGATTCATTCTCTAAAGGAAAGATGTGACACTTATAACCGCCGATTTTGTTCTTACATGTAACGAACACTTTGAAATCATTGAAGAGGGTGCGGTGCTCTTTGATACACACATTTTAGAGGTAGGCAAAGCCTCCACTCTCAAAGAAAAACACCCCACCGCAACGCTACTAGAAACCCCAAAAAACAGTGTTCTTTTGCCAGGACTCATTAACAGCCACGTGCATTTAGAATTTAGCGCCAACCAAACTATGCTACGCTATGGCGATTTTATACCATGGCTTCAATCGGTCATCGCCCACAGGGATGAACTGAGCGCACTTGCAACCACAGAGCTGATTACATGTAAACTCACGGAGATGCTTAAAAGTGGTACAACCAGCCTTGGTGCCATTAGCAGTTTTGGCGCTGATTTGGAAGCGTGTGTGAACGCCCCTCAACGGGTGGTTTATTTTAATGAAGTGCTAGGCTCCGTGCCTAGTGCCGTCGATGTGATGTACAACGATTTTAGAGGGCGCTTGGAGGCGAGCAAGGAGTTTACATGTAAACACTTTATCCCTGCTATTTCGGTACATTCGCCCTACTCCACCCATCCGATTTTGGCGAAAAAAGCTCTCAAATTAGCTGAAGATGAGGGATGTGTGGTCTCTACCCATTTTATGGAGTCTCAGGCTGAGCGAGCATGGATGGATGAGGGAAGTGGCGATTTTCAAAGCTTTTTTAGCGCTTTTAATCCTCACGCCAAACCGATGTGCACAAGCATGGAATATCTTGCTCTTTTTGAAAACAATACCACCCTTTTTACCCACGGTGTTCAAGCGAGTAAAGAGGAGCTAAACGCCATCTCTAAACAAAACGCAACCCTGACGCATTGCCCTGTTTCCAATCGACTCCTTGGTATAGGAAAACTGGATGTGGAGCGTGTCGAAAATGAAAAAATTAATCTGACACTAGGAACGGATGGACTCAGCTCCAACATCTCGCTCAGCCTTTGGGATGAGATGCGAAGTGCGTTGATGATGCACACCAGTATGGAGCTTAATGCACTGGCTCAAACCCTTTTGAAAAGCGTTACATGTAACGCCGCTCATGCGTTAAAACTTCCTTGCGGTGCTTTAAAAGAGGGCTTAGCTTCGGATATGCTGGTCGTGACATTACCGCAAGAGTGTGTGCTTGAAACCCTGCCTTTACAGCTTATTTTACATACCCATCACACCCATTTAACTTTTATTGACGGAGAACAATTATGCTAGAAACCCTTAAAAAACCTTTTCTTTGGATAGGTGCTATTTTTAACTACATCCAAAATCATTTTAAAGCGATGCTTTTTTTACTGCTTTTAGTGCTTATTTTTGGTTCACAAGACGAGCTTAAAACCCCTAATCTTGCCATCGTGAAACTTGAGGGAGAAATCTTAAATATTGAAGAGATTTTGGAAAACATCGACAAAGCACAAAACGATGAAAACATCAAAGGTGTGCTTTTACATGTAGACTCTCCAGGTGGCGCACTGGCTCCTTCCATTGAGCTTTCAATGGCGGTCAAACGCTTAGCTGAGAAAAAACCTGTTGTGGCATACGCAGGTGGTAGTATGACCAGTGGAAGTTACTACGCTTCGATTTGGTCGAACTATATCATCGCCAACCCAGGAGCGTTCATTGGCTCAATTGGCGTTTTGTTTCAAGCACCCAATGTGGCAGAGTTAGCAAAGAAACTAGGCATCTCTGAGCAGGTTTTAAGTGCGGGAGAGTACAAACAAATGGGCACATTTACTCGTGAATGGACACAAAAAGAGCGAGGGGCACTCAAAAGTTTAATTGACGATGCGTATGATTTATTTGTCAAAGATGTCGCCACCGCAAGAGGACTGAACCTTGCCAAACCCGATGAGTTTGCCAACGCACAAGTCTTTATTGCCAGCAAAGCGCTCAATGTCCATCTCATTGATGAAATTGGCTCTTTAGCAAGTGCCAAAACCAAAGTTGAAGAGCTTTCCAATGTCACCCATCCTGTATGGCAAAAACCAGATGCGATGGATAAATGGATGAAAAAATTAGAGAGCAGTGCGAAACTTCCTCTTTTAAACACCATGGGATACTTAAAATAATGAAAAAACCCTCCGCCTCCCTTGCCCTTTTGCAATACGTTTATGTGTTACTCGGAACAATGTCCATGGCATTTGCCGTTGTTTGCTTCCTCTCCCCTAACAATATGGTCACGGGAGGAGGCATTGGCATTGCGCTCATTTTGCACTACATCATTGACTCGCTGACCCTTGGAACACTCATCATTTTGGTGAGCATCCCTTTTGTGATTTTGGGGTTTGTCTATTTTGGAAAGCAGTACACCTTTAAAACCCTCCTTGCCATACTTGGAACCTCCTTTTTTACAGACTTCTTTCGTGAATTTTTACATCTTGCTCCCATCACCGATGACATTCTTTTAGCGGCTATTTTTGGCGGTATGTTTATAGGACTGGGCGTGGGCTTGGTTATTAAAGGGCGCTCTTCCACAGGAAGCACTTCTGTGGTGGGTGAAATCGTAGCGATGAAGAGTAAATTTAAAGCCTCCGAAGTACTCTTTGCGATTGATATTAGCATTATGTTTGCGTTTATTCTCACACACGGTGACATTAAAAAAGCGCTTTACAGTATGCTAGGTGTGTATGTGACCGCTAAGATGATTGATGTGATTTTAATAGGTCGTCCCCCTCGAAAAGTAGTGCAAATCGTCTCCAACAATGTCGAAACGTTGACCGAGCAGATTAGAGAGCGCATCGAAGAGCATGGAACGATTTTTACAGGGGTAGGACTGCACCACCAAAAGCAAGTGAAAACGGTGATTTTGGTGACCGTAGAGAGTGCAAAAATCCAACTATTAAAAGACATCATCCGTGAGTACGACCCTGAAGCGTTTTTGATTATCTCCGAAGCCTCGGAGTTTTTGGGAAGAGACTAAACGACAAACGTCATTGTTTATTCTATCTAAGCAGAAAAGGATAAAACATTTTTCATATGCTTGTTTGATTTTATCATTACATGTAAGAGTTTTTCATGCTCTTGGCTAGTTCCACCTTATCACTGAACTCTCTTGCAAATACTATCCAGAAGCTTTTTTTGGGTGGGTTTGGAATGAAACGAGAGTACTTTTTATCTTTTATATGTAAAGGATTTATAACTTAAAGTAGCCTCGTCCCCTTTTCAACGTGTAAAAACCAAACAAAAAGGAGCAAGACATGGAGAACAACCAAAGATGGCTTAGGCTAGAAAATAGTTTACATGTAAAGACAAAAGGAAAAAATAAATGATTATATTTCATTTTAGTATGGCATGGCTTAGTGTTATCATCTTTAGTTTGATATTAGGTCTTTTTGGGTTTTATGTCGTAGCATTTATTCTTGGATGTTGTCGTCCTTTTATTCAAAAAGAGCTTCCAAAGGTTTCACTGAAAAATCCTTGGACGAAACGTCTCTTCTTGTTTTTAGTGGGGTTTAACTCCTTTTTTTACTTCCAACAATGCTATGAGTGGATAAGCCCTAAAGAGAGTGCATACCCAAATGCTAAATGTTACTACGCCGCAGGCAATGTGGTAGCACTTTACCGAGCATTTCTCTCTCCGAATAATCCCATAACCTACTGGCTTGTGTACCCTCAGCGTATCTTGTATGCTATAGCGACACCGCTCATCCCACACGAAGATGGTGAGTTGGCGCTATGGCGGTACCATTGGTTTGTCTATCCTCATGCAAGAGGCTTTTCCATGCCTCACTATCTTTATGAGAGCAATACCAATCCCTTGTTTCGTAAAGAAGGTGCCGTGGCAACCTTTACTTGGGAGTTTATCAAAGCAGTTCATAACGATAACTTCAAAGATAAAAACATCCGTGAACACCATGCCCTAAGAGACTTACCCTTAGCTGCACTCTACCTTGATGAAATGTATAACCACGAAAAAGTTCCCTCATCCATCTTTGTTACCCCTGAAGCCGAAGAGATAATCGCCAATAAGCCGATGGTCTATCTTGAATGGCAACAAAACAAAATTACTAGCCAATACTTAACACAAGAAAAAAAAGACTGGTATAAGGAGCGCTTTGATGAACAATGGCTCGTAAACCAAAAGTCCTACTACATTGCCACCACGGCTTATGAAGCCTTAAATGCTTTAGCCGCCAAATGGGAAAACTCCCCCTTAATGCAACAAGAGCTTAAACAGCATCCTAGCCTTGAAGCCACACGCATTGCCGCCATGATAGCGATGCTGCAAAGAGGAGCGTTAGATGCAAAGTTTTCCTCAAAAGAGCTTTCTTGCACCCATCCGTATGTTTTACACTACATTGCCTTGCGTCAAGAGCTTAAAGCAATGGCGGACAACACCGCTTCACTCTTGATTGATAATTTAGAGAAGAGATACTTAGAAAGGCACATTATTGCTGAAAGGATGAAATATACTTTTGAGAAGTATTGTGGTTACACACTCGTAGGCGGATACGATACCCGCTTTGGTTCAGGTCCTTCACGCTATGAAACTATGACGCTAGACGATGGCAAAGTACTTTTAGACAATCAACAAACCAACAACACTACACAGGAGAAATAGAGTATGGCAAATGCAAACTATATCAAAGAACAAATCGCAAAATCTTCCGCAAAACAACAAGCTGTTTCAGAAGTCACACAAATATTAAAAGCAGTATTGGGTGACAATTCCGCAGATTACGCCGATGCGTGTCAGACGAAGTGCAATTTTTGGCATGTATAATTTTGTTAAAAGCCTAAACAAAGGGCATAGTTTGAAAAAATATATGCCTATTTTAACCCTTCGTTTGACAGCCCTGAAGATGCCTTGCTTGTTTATGATAAAAACGAAAATGGAAAAGTAAGTGGCATCGATGAAATGTTCGGAAATGTTGCATGATACAAAAAACCATTTCTGTGACGCAAACTGTGACGCGGTTTAATTTTAGGGGTCAGGGCTTTACTTTTAACTTTTTACACTAAACGACAAAATCTTTATAGTGAAGAGAATCCTATAAAGGATGGAATGGTGTGGAAACTTGCTAAAGATTTGAATATGCGTTAATACATGATGGAGTGTAGGACAAGTGATTTATTGGGGCTTTTAATGTATTTCATATTATTTATTACCGTACAAACTATAGTGTTGAAAAGAATATTTTTTATTGCTTGTTTAAAATAAATCTATGAAAGTGATGTTCAAGTCGTTGTTCGCAACTGAACACCGAGTGAGTGTATGACTTTCATTACTGTTTCAAATTTAGGACTTGCACCATCACGAAATGATTTGTAAAGACTTTCACGCCCAAGTCCTGTATCTTTGGCAATTTGAGACATACCTTTTGCTTTAGCAATATGCCCGATAGCTTGTAAAAATTCATCTGTATCACCATCGGCTAATACTTGAGATAAGTATTCTGCAATAATTTCTTTATTGTCAAGATATTCCGCTATATCAAATGTTGTTGTCATTTTTGTAATTCCTTTGCTATCTCTTTCGCTTTTTCAATATCTTTAGCTTGGGTTGATTTATCCCCGCCATTCAATAAAAATACAATTTCATCCTGATATTTTGTAAAATAAACACGGTATCCAGCACTAATATCTAAACGCATTTCACTCACATCATCACCTAAAGCTTTGATATCGCCAAAGTTTCCTTGTCTCATCCGCTCAATGCGTCGAAGGATTGCAACTTTGGCTTTAATATCTTTGAGCTTATGCAACCATTTTGAAAAAATTTCTGTTTGTTTGATATTGTATCCTAAAAGATACAGTTAGTCAAGGAAGAGTATTAAGATTCAGGGGTCAGGGCTAAACTTTCAACTTTCTAAAATTTAATTTTTTTGCCTAAAAAAAGTATATAAGTACTTACCCCATCAACGACAATTTTACGATGTAAAATCCTCCAAAAATGAGCCACACAAACAAAATTCCTGCCAGATACAAAGGCTTCATTCCCACATTTTTAAATTTTTGAACATGCGTCTCCATGCCTAGCGCACTCATTGCCATGGTCAGCAAAAAGGTATCCAGAGCATTGATGTTTGCAACAAGCTCCGATGGCAACCAATGCAAAGAGTTAAACCCTGCCACCCCAATAAAATAGAGCGCAAACCACGGAATCGCCACCGCCGTTTTTCCCCTGCTTTTGGTGCTTGTTTTGGCTAACCAAAGACCGAGTAGAATGAGAAAAGGAGCTATCATCATCACCCGTATCATCTTCACAATGACCGCACTTTGCGCCACCTCTTCGCTGATGGCATTACCCGCAGCCACGACATGAGCGACCTCATGCACTGTCCCTCCGATGTAAATGCCCATCATTTCAGGCGAGAGAGGCACTAAGCCTAACTGATAGATAAACGGGTACAAAAACATCGCAATACTGCCAAAAAGCACCACCGTTGAAACCGCCACGGTGCTTTTATAGGCTTCACCTTTGACCACAGGCTCGGTTGCCAACACCGCCGCCGCCCCACAAATGGAACTGCCCACACTGGTTAAAATGGTCGTCTCTCTATCAAGTTTTAAAAGCTTCGTTCCTACAACATAGCCAATGAGAAAGGTTGAAGCCACCACACTAACACTCACCACAATGCCCATCATTCCCACATGGGCTATTTCTTGAAAACTCACCCGAAATCCATAAAGCACAATGCCCGCCCTTAGAAGCGTTTTGGTGGAAAAAAAGAGACCCGCTTCCCACTCTTTAGGGAGTTTATGGCGCAAGGTATTGGCATAAAACATTCCTAGAAGAATCCCCACAATTAAAGGGCTCATACCTAAACGCTTCATCCATTCAAACTGGGCGATGTAACTTGCACTCATGGCAAATAAAACGACAAATAAAAGACCACTTAGGGTATTGGAACGATTTGCTTTTTGAAACACCTTTAAAATCCTTAGCTTGTTTTCACCAGAGCTCTTACAGAACTCTTGACACGTCTTTAAAGCAAAGCTTTCAAGACTACGTTAACACTGGGTTTTCTTCGGCAGAATGCCCACGCACCTTTGGTGCTTTTTCTTCTTGCAAACTAAGTTTGGCAAGAATTTTGAATTATAAACCCTTTTCTATCATAAGTAAAATAAATTATATTTGTTATAATCATGAATATTTTTAATAAGTAGCCATCATGACACTCAAAGAATTGAGCCTTTTTTACCATCTCTGCGAAGAGACCCATCTGTGCAATCTCTCTAAAAAACTAGGCATTACCCAGTCTGCCATCTCCCTTGCCATTCAATCTTTAGAGAAAAAAATAGGAGAGCCTCTGTTTGACCGCATTGGTAAAAAGTTGGTTTTAAGTGAAAAAGGAAGGCTCTTTTACGAAAAAACGTATCCACACTTTGAAGCACTCAAAGAAGCCCAACTCTTTTTTTCACACAACGCCCTTGCGGGAAGCCTCAAAATCGCATCGAGTAAAACCATTGGTGAGTATCTTATGCCGAGCATCATTTATGATTTTCGTCTCTCTCACCCTAACGTAAATATTCACAAAACCATTCAAAACTCAGCGTCCATCATTGAAATGCTCAAAAATGGAGAGATCGATATGGGGTTCATTGAATCCTCGTGCGAGTTCAAAGAGATTTGCAAAGAGGTGATTGCTTATGATGAACTTATTGTGGTGAGCAGTGACAAAACGCTTCAAAATGCACGGTGTTATATTGATGAGCTGTTTGATAAAAAGTGGATTTTGCGAGAAAAAGGCTCAGGCACACGGGAGGTTTTTTTAGAGGCTTTGGGTGAAAGTGCCAAAGCGCTTCCTCTCTTTTTAGAATTTAGCGAATTTGAAGAGGCAAAAACCTTGTTGCTTCGTTATCAAAACGCTATCACCTGTCTCTCTCGTGTGGTGGTGGAAAAGGAGCTAGAACGAAACGAGCTGTTTGAGGTCAACCTAAAAAACATCAGCCTCAAACGCCCTTTTTACCTTATCTATCACAAAGACAAGTACGCCAGTAAGCTCTTTAGTGAGTTTAAGCGTTTTGTGCTTGACGCATCTTCCGATAGGCAATAATCTCATCAATACTCACCATAGGAAAATCGTGTTTTTGTGCAAAACTAAGAATTTCTTCCCCAACACTCATGGTTCCATCAGCATTGGTCATTTCACACAGCACGGCGTAAGGTGAAAGCCCTGCGAGCTTCATTAAGTCCACGGACGCTTCGGTATGACCCTCACGCTCTAAGACCCCATTTTCTCGTGCACGCAAAGGAAAAACATGCCCAGGGGAGACGATTTTTGCTTTGCCCTCCGCATGAATGGCGGCTTGAATGGTGGTGACTCTGTCTTTCGCACTCACGCCTGTGCTCACGCCCTCTTTGGCTTCAATGGTGACAGTAAAACCTGTTTGAAATTTAGACTCATTGTGAGAGACCATCATGGGAAGCCCTAATTCATCGACCTTTTGTGGCGGTAAACACAAACATACAATGCCACTGCACTCACGAATAAGTAGCGCCATTTGCTCAGGGGTTAAAGACTCGGCATGAAAGATAATATCGGCTTCATTTTCACGATCATAACGATCCATGACAATGACACCTTTTTTGTTTTGAAGCGCTTTTAGAGCAAGCGAAACGGAGTGTTCTAACGAGAAATTCGCA
>RZYK01000275.1 GCA_009930355.1 Campylobacterota bacterium
AAGTCAAATTATTCGTGAAGATCAACACAGTTTATATGGTTTTATAGATGAAAATGAAAAAAAAGTCTTCGATACCCTTATTAAACTCAATGGTATTGGACCCTCAACCGCCCTTGCTGTATGCTCAACTTTAAGCCCCGATGATTTTGCGCAGGCTTTGATCAGTCAAAATATTAGTGCTTTTCAAAAAGTCCCAGGAATTGGACCAAAGAGCGCCAAGCGAATTTTAGTTGAATTAAGTGATTTTTCCCTTCAGCTTTTAAACGATGAGTATACCAATAGCAGTATCCAAGAAGCTTCTATGGCACTTGAAAGCTTAGGCTTTAAAAAAGAGAGCATTAAAAAAGTGTTGAGTAATATTCAAGGAAGCGAGACACAAACAATCATTAAAGAAGCTTTAAAAAAGCTCGGTTAATAAAGGAAAAAGATGAAAATAGCTGTTTTATTTGGCGCACAAAGTTTTGAACATGAAATTAGCATTGTGAGTGCTATTGCTTTAAAAAAAGTCTTGAAGCAAGAGATTATCTATATTTTTTGTGATTATGAGCGTAATTTTTACCTCATCCCAACCGATAAAATTACTTCAAAACGTTTTAGTAGTGGAGAATATAAAAAAGATAAAGCGTTGTATTTAAAACAGGGTGGTTTTTATGCAAAAAAAATGCTGGGAGAAGAACAGATTAGCTTTGATGTCATGATTAATTTGGTACATGGACGTGATGGAGAAGATGGAAAATTAAGTTCTTTGCTCGATTTTTTTGGAGTTCCTTATATTGGACCTCGAATCGAAGGAAGTTGCATCAGCTATAACAAGCTTTTGACAAAACTCTATGCTAAAGAAGTGGGTGTAAATGTACTTGATTATCAAGTGATTCATAAGGGAAGCAATGAGCCTATTTGTATAGCTTATCCTTTTATAGTAAAGCCTATTCGCCTTGGCAGTTCTATTGGCATTGGTATTGTCAAAGAAGAGAAAGAACTAGCCTATGCCTTAGATGTTGCTTTTGAATTTGACGATACGGTTTTAATTGAGCCTTTTGTATGTAGTGTTAAAGAGTATAACCTCGCAGGATGTAAAACAGATACATTTAAATTTTCTATTATTGAAGAGCCTCAGAAAGAGGATTTTCTAGATTTTGATAAAAAGTATTTAGATTTTTCACGTACAAAAAGGGTAAATGAAGCAACCTTAGATACCCACGTGGAAGAGGGGATTCGTCAAGCGTTTATGAAACTTTATGATCCACTTTTTTTAGGGGCTTTAATTCGTTGTGATTTTTTTGTCATTGATAAAAAAATTTATCTCAATGAAATTAATCCAATTCCCGGAAGTATGGCAAACTATCTTTTTGATAATTTTGATTGTATTATTACTGAATTAGCAAATTACTTACCGAGCACAACGCCTGTTACCAAAGCGTATCGATATATTAATTCTATTCAAGCAGCCAAAGGCAAATAAAAGCCTTTTTTACATAATATAATACATAAAATTTTGCAAAAAGGTTTTCGCGTATGACCTATACTAAAAATGAAATCATGACTGCAACAGATATGGTGCGTAATTTTAGCTCTGTATTAGGGAGCCTTAGCAAGGGCGAAGCGAAGCGTATTGTGATCGTAAAAAACAATCGTTTTGAAGCCGTCATGGTCACGGTTGATGAATATGAAAAAATGAGTGAGGCAGTTAATATTTTAGAAAAAATTTATGCCAACACGAAAAAGAAGAGTGATGGCTAAGAAAGAGATTGTTTTTCAAGGAAATACGTACGCACTTAGTTATGAGATTCTTCATCTTCATCAGCCTAAAACCATCCTCTTTTTACACGGATGGGGAAGTAATAAAGCAATTATGAAACAGGCTTTTGGCGATACTTTTGCGGGATACCAACATTTTTATCTTGATTTACCTGGATTTGGAAGTTCTCCTCTTTGTAGCGTTATTAATACTGCAATGTATGCAAAAATTGTTGAGGCTTTTTTAGAAGCTTTACATGTAAAACCTATCATGGTTTTTGGACACTCTTTTGGTGGGAAAGTAGCCACACTTTTGGAACCTAATGTTTTAGTTTTACTTTCAAGTGCAGGTATCGTCGTGCCTAAATCGTTTAGGGTGCGTACGAAAATAGCTCTTTTTAAGCTATGTAAACCTTTTTTTCCTCAACAGTTTTATCGCTTTTTTGCAACCAAAGATGTTGAAGGGATGAGTCAAACAATGTATGAAATTTTAAAGCGTGTCGTCAATGAAGATTTCAGCTCAAAATTCTTTACATGTAAAGCTCAAACATTTATTTTTTGGGGCAAGGATGATCGTGCTACACCGCTGAGCAGTGGTGAAAAAATTCATGCATTGATTCCAAACAGTTATTTTAATGTTTTTGAGGGAGATCATTTTTTCTTTGTGAACAAAGGGAAAACTATTGAAAAATTGCTTATGGAGTTTGGTTTTTGAATACTTATAGATTGATTGTGACTGGGCGTGTTCAAGGGGTGAACTATCGGCGTTTTGTAGTGGAAATGGCAGAAACTTTGGGTTATGGTGGTT
>RZYK01000276.1 GCA_009930355.1 Campylobacterota bacterium
GAGAAAAAAGAGGCCGTACTCATAGAAGAGAGCGGGGCGTTTAATTCGCTTCTTGCCTTTACCCATACCTTTAATCCTCGCACCATCGTCAACGAATGGAAAAAAGAGTTTAAAGATGAAGCTGGCATCATCCACGGAATCGTCATTGCCAAAAGCTATGAAGCCAAAAAGTATAAAATAAAAACAGGCACTCCACTCAAAGATGCCCTTGTCATGTGCCCTGGTCTTATTGTGCTTCCGAGTGACCATCTCTTTTACCAAATGCTCTCCTTTAAACTCAAAGCCTATCTTGAAACCAAAATCCCTCTCTTAGAGCAATACAGTATCGATGAATTTTTTGGAGATGTGGGAGGGTGGATAGAAGAGGAGAACACTCTAGCATTTATCCAAGCCCTACAACACGAGATTTTAGAACGCTTTGATTTGCCTATCTCCATAGCTGCGAGTAAAAGCAAATGGATTGCAAAGCTTGCTACCGATACCATTAAGCCTTATGGGACGAAAGTCATTGATGCTCATGAAGTCAGTGCTTTTACAGACCCTATGAAAATAGAAGAGTTCCCTGGTATTGGAAGAGCCATAGAGAGGCGGTTAAAAAGCTATGGCGCAGAAACACTGGGAGATGCCAAACGCATGCAACGACTCTTTGAATCGTATGGCAAAACAGGTAAAGAGCTCTATCTAAAAATCTTAGGAGAAGACAATGAACCTGTTCATCCTTCCCGTGAGCGAAAAGGAATAGGTATTAGTCGTAACTTTGCAGCCATTGGGGAGAGGGAAGAGCTAAAGAGGCGTGTGCTGATACTCTCACGTTATCTAAGCTACACCATCAGTAAACTAGGACTCAATCCCACCACCTTTTACATGAAGCTTCGTTACCAATACGGCACCAAGTCTGCTAAATCCATCACCCATGATCGGTTATTCAATGAAGCTTTCTTTATTGACCTTGCCCAAAGTCTCTTTGAAGAACTCGACACCCATCCTCATTATAAGATTCACTACATTGGATTGGGTGCGAGTAATTGCATAGGGATACATAAACGCAAAAGCTTTTCGATTCTTGAGATTGAAAAGGATACCAAACATGCCAAACTGGCCCAAGGATTGATGAAAATTAGGGATAAGTATGGGGTGGATATGATTGGCTATGCCAAGGAAAAGGCAGGGTTATGGGATTTTCGTTAAAATTGGAAGAATAAATACACTTTGATGTGTAGGATATTTTAGAATACAATGATACTACAGCGCTTTTATGGACCTCTACCCCTTCACACGATGGACACTATATTGTCCATCCACTCTTGTAAACTTCTTCTATCAATCAAAGGAGTTTTCAATGGATGTTATCGAAAAAATGGTGAAGTGGTTGGACGAGAAGTACTATTATATCCCAGCCTTTATGCTTGTCTATATGATGATGCGTTAATCTTATATTTTACGCAGTTACACATATAAAAATACGCTACACTGTTTTAAAAGAAATGAGAATCAAGGCATTGCATTATAGGAGACATGCACAATGAATTATGTTTTAATGGGAATCACCTGTGTGGTGTTTGTGTATATCATTTATCGCATGGGAAAATCCCATACCAAAGAGTGCAATGATGATATCACCTATAATTACAGACCTAACATTGGTACAAGCTCCAAGCGATACAAACGCCGATGATTGAATATCTTCGAATAGATAACGTCCTTGATAAAGAGTGCTTGCAAACAGGTATCTATAAAGATTTAGAGCATGATTACTATTGGAGCGATGATTTCTCCTGTGAATTTTATATTACCTTAGCCAAAGCGGGTTTTATTACCATAGGTTACGTACACAGAGGAAATAACATTCTTTTGCCTCAAATACAAACCCACTACGCGCTTCTAGAGCATAAAGACCTTCATATTTCACACCATATCAAAAAGCTTCTTCAAAAACACACCTATCACTTTAGTACCAATGAGCGTTTTCAAGAGGTGATTGAAGGCATCAAAAAAAGCTACGAAGATTGCTGGATACATCCCACCTATGAAGCGCTCTTACATGAACTGCATCAAGGAAGTTTTGAAGGATTCAAACTTATAAGCTCAGAACTGAGTGATCCTATAACTAACACCCTTGTTGCAGGGGAGATAGGCTATATCTGTAATGGTTTTTATACAGGGCTTACCAAATTTAGCCTCAAAGAAAAAGCCTACTCTAATTGGGGAACCTTGCAGCGTGTGTTGCTGACACAGCATCTGGATACAGAAGGCATTCATCTTAGCAACCTAGGACACCCCCAGATGCAATACAAACTGGATTTAGGGGCTACCATCTATTCTAGAGAAGATTTTTTGAAAAAGTGCAACATGTTATGAAAAAAAATCTGCATAGACACGGTGTTGTCTATCTGTTTGATTATACTTTTTGAATAGTTTTAAGATAGATGTTCCATTTAAATAATGATAAAGTTGCTTAGAGTGTTAAGCAACTTTGAGATAAAATCAAAAGCATCTAAAGGTATATTTAAAGAAGTTTGACATGCAGTATAGAGTAAGAG
>RZYK01000046.1 GCA_009930355.1 Campylobacterota bacterium
ATCTTGAGCAAATTGCTCTACGTCTATTTCTATCTTCATATCTGTGTCCTTGGGTATTTGTTATTTTACCCGATTGACACAGAATTCTGAACGGTCCCTCTTTTTCCGTTAAATCTGTATTATCAATGGTGCTGAGTATTCTATAAATAATTCTAAAATAATTAGTTAATTCTTCTTTATTTACATAAAAAGATTTAGTGTAGTTTGCTAATGCATTTTTATATTGTGAATTTATATCTGCATTTTTATAATTAAAATTTTCTAAAAGATCATTTTTTAATTTTTTAAAATAATTCTTATTTTCGTGCTGATTATTTAAATTTGAAATGATTTTATGATACAAATCAATTAATGAAAAAAAGGTAGTTTCAAATCTCTGCTGTTTAAGGGTTTTTGACTGCTCTGTAAAAACTTTCCTTGTTTCTTCTAGTTCCGTTCTTTGTAAACTAAATTCATTAATTTGTAAATTTAAAGCTTCAACTTGTTTTTCAAAGACTTTTCTATTAGTATCAAAATCTTTTCTTTGATCTTTTAACGCTATATAAAATAATAATACTCCACAAAACTGCAAGATAGTTCCTATTATGCCGCCAAAAAAATCTCCAAAAGTTCCAAATTTAGTATGTTCAATAGTTTTTTCTAAGGAGAAAGTTTCTTGCCATGTAAATAATATAATTGCTGGAAATATCAAAAACAGTAAGGAAATTGAAATTTTAATTATAGTTGATGCTTGAATTTCATCAATAAAATCTATTTTAAACATAAAATTTCCAATGAATAAATGAATTTAAATAATGTCTATTTCATTGTATAATAATCATTCTTAAGATTTTTTTTAATTTTAGAGGTTAATATCGGGTTAATAGGAGCAGTTTCCACCTTTAACCTCCCTTAAGATGTAAATGGAACAAGCTACTTGACTTAAATTAATCAATAAATTTTTTATATGTAAAGAAAAAAAGTAGCCTCGTATCATTCCAAATCCACTCCAAAAGAAGCACTGTTGGAATGTATCAATAGTCAAAAAATTGTATTAGTTACTTGAAGTTACAGACACAATAGGGTTTTTCATATAAAGAAAAATAGAGCTCAGGACTAAACATTTAATTTTACGCAACTGATGATGAGTTGTGTTTGAAAGAGAGGAGATGGAAAACAAGCAAACCACACAATTAAATATATTATTATATATATTATAATATAATTTAGCTAGTAAATATAATATAGTATACTTAAGGCTAAGAAATGATAGAACTTTCAACACCCCTTGAAATCGTACAAAAAGTTGCAGAACTGATAGAAACTGAGCGAAAAGTTCAGAAACTTCAACAGAAAGAATTGGCGCAAAAAGCGGATATACCTTTGCCTACGTACAAGCAATTCATCTATTCTTATAAAATATCGTTTGAAAACGTTATCAAACTTTTTATGGCTTTGAGACTTTTTGATAATCTTGAACGCTTACTTAAACAGAAAGAGTATAAAACGCTTGATGAGATTAAGATGTCAGATAAACTGCCTAAAAGGATATACAAATGAGTACGGAAGTAGAAGCTTTTATTTTTGGTCAAAAGATTGGAACGATACTTTTAAAGGATGGGGTTGTTTATTTTGAATATGATAAAGCGTTTAAGGCAAGTAAGCTTGAAATTTCTCCCATAAAACTACCCCTTTCATTTAATGGGGTTTATACCAACACTGATGATAGATATTTTGAAGGCTTAGCGGGAGTCTTTCATGATACATTGCCAGATAAATTTGGTACGAAAGTGATTGAAAGATATTTTGAATCAAAAAATATTCCACCCCACGAACTCACTCTTATCCAAAAGCTGATGTTTGTTGGCGATAAAAGTATAGGCGCTATTACCTATCAGCCTATTATTCATAAAGCAAATGAATCTCACATAAATGAACTGATAGAACTACAAAACTTTTATGAAAACGCAAAAAAAATTATCAGTGGCGATGCGATTGAAGTGGTCGATGAGATGCTTTCTTTTATGGACAGTGCTGCTAGTGCTGGCGGAGCAAGAGCTAAGGCAATTATCGGATATAACGCACATACAAAAGAGATGATCAGTGGGGTTAAAAGGGAGTTAAGAAAAGATTTTGAACACTATTTAATCAAATTTGATATGCCAAGGGAAGATGGAAGCAGTAGTGATTATACAAAACTAGAATACCTTTATATGCGTATGGCAGCTGAGGTTGGAATTGATGTGCCAAAAATTGAACTCTTAACGCATGGAAACTTAGCCCACTATCTTATAAAGAGATTTGATAGAGTAGATGGGCAAGCATTGCATGTACACTCCGTAGCAGGACTTACGCATACAAATTTTAATATCCCTATGCACTACTCTTACGATGAACTTTTGCGGCTGACACGGTATCTTACAGGGAGTCAACATGCTGTCAATGAACAATTTAAAAGAATGATTTTTAATATAGTGGGTCGAAATCAAGACGACCATGCTAAAAATTTTGCTTTCACCATGGATACCGATGGACTCTGGCACCTCAGTCCAGCCTATGATATTACGTATGCCCATGGAGTAGGGTACACGAAAAATCATCAGTTATCTTTAAATGGAAAAACAAATGATTTTACGTCGAAGGATATTTTACAACTCGCAAAAAAACACTCCATAAAAGAGAAAATGCTCAAAGAGTATATCGAGCATGTTAGTGAAACGTTTTCGCACTTTCAAAAAAGGGCTATGGAGCTAAATGTTAAAGAGCAAACAGTAGAGAGAATCTATCAAAAATTAAGACTTCACTTGATGTAACGAGACGTTAACGCTTTTACATGTAACGTACCTGCCGATAAAATGAACTCATGTGGCGATATGTTCGTCCTTTCTAAGCGATTGTATAGCAAAATGAGACTATAAAGAGAGGATGAAATGACAAGGAGCTGTATGCAAAACACTCACGCACCAAGCGACATGAACGTCTCCTTATGGACGGATAAATATTTTTCAAATACCAAAACCATTGTTGAACATTTTGGCGATACGCAGGTTACCTATGCTTTCTTTTTGCGTCGTCCCGTGCTTAGTGCGACACGTTTAGCCACGGAGTGGATTCAAACGCAAGCGTTGCAGCGAGGCATAGACGTCAATATCGAAGTGACGCATGAGGAGGGCGAATGGGTAGGGGCGGGTGAGCCTCTGTTTTATCTGAGCGGTTCTTTTTCTCATTTGGCGGAACTTGAAACACTCATTTTGCAAAAGTTGGGCTCTGCGTGTGTGGCGGCTTACAATGCGTATGAGATGTGTGAGAGTCTCCCTCATGTGGCGTTTTTGGCGATGGATGCGCGTCACTGTGCAGGAACAGAAATGGCTGAGATGATGGCATATGGGGCATCGGTTGGCTCAAAAGCCGCACAGCGTAGACTAAAAGCCGTAGGCTTTATCGGCAATGCCACGGATGCGACGGCGCATTTCTTTGGTCGTGAAAAAGGACTGGGAACGGTTCCTCATGCGCTTATCGGTTATGCGGGCTCAACGCTTAGGGCGGCGCAGATGTTCCATGAATGTTTCCCTGATGAAAATATCCCTATTTTGGCGGATTATTTTGGTCGGGAAATCACCGATACCCTAGAGGTGTGTCACGCTTTTGCCAATCTCGCCCACGAGGGAAAAATCGCCGTACGCCTTGATACGCATGGAGGTCGCTTTTTAGAAGGGCTGGATACGCAAGAAAGCTACGCTGTTTTAGGACGCCATGCACCTGATGCGGTGCGGGATTATCGCACGGAAGCGGAACTGCATGACCTTATCGGCACGGGTGTTTCAGCAGCGGCCTTGTGGCGTATGCGTGAAATGCTTGATGATGCGGGATTTTCTAAAGTGCGCATCATTGCCTCCTCAGGCTTTACATCGCAAAAGTGCAAAAGTATGGCATGTGCCAAAGCACCCATTGACATCATCGGCACAGGCTCCTTTCTTCCTGAGCGCTGGAGTGAGACCAACGCCACAGCGGACATCATCGCTTACGGTGGCACATCAAGGGTCAAAGTGGGGCGAGAGTTTTTGCTCTTAAAGTAGAGTGGAGGGATAAAGAGTTTCATGAAACGCATCACACGCCACTCTTTTTTACATGTAAAGCCTAAATAATAGGCTTTTTACGTTTTGTATAATACATCGAAGGCAGAACCAACCCAAAGGCAATCGCAAATAAAATACTCACCGCATGCAAACCATTTTCAATAAAACTCGAAAGCAAGGCATCGGTCACACCTTCTGTGTTCATCCTGACAAGGCTTATCATCATCTCATACGCATACGTTCCTGGAATCATCGGAATGATGGAGGGAACAGTATAAACAGGTCTTGGCATCACATAGCGACGTGACCAAAACACGCCAATAATCCCAATCGTCGTTGCGGCAATAAACGTAGAGAGCACAATGGAAAAATTTCCATGCAGTAAAACTTCTCGAAGCGCATAGGTGAGTGCACCACCCAAAGCACATAAGGGAAGGGCAGAGCGGGGGACATTGAAAATCATCCCAAATCCCACAGCGGGAATAGCTGCCCACATCGCATCTAATAAAAGAGTAACCCACACCATCATTACCATCCTTTTAGACCTAAAAGTCCCATCGCTAGCATAATACCAAGCGATGACATGAGCGTTAAAAGGGTTGCTTGCGTCCAACGCCCCCAGCCCATACTGATATAGCCTTTAAAGGCATCGAGCATGGAGTTAATGTAGGGCAGTCCTGGAACAAGAAGCAAAACACTTGACGAGAGGACAATATGCCCTGAATGACTTAGATTATCGTAAAAAGCGAGGCTAGCAATCAATGTACACACAAACGCCGTAAACGCAAAAACAATGAGCAAAGAGTAGTTACGATGCGAGAGCTCTTTGCGTACGAGCATACCGCCAGATGCTGCCAAAAACGTAATGCCAAAACCGACCCAGTCCGCTCCTTGAAGATGACTAAACGCCGCACATGAAAGACCGATGATGGGAATGAGTACCCATGAAGGATAAGGGTTTGCATGAAGAGTATCAAGCGCTTTTTCGACCATCATGATATTGCGAGGGTTTTGCTCCGCTGCAATACATATCGTGACAATTTGATGAACAATGGAGAGATTAATCGGCTGTTCTTGCGCACGTCGGGTCGTGGTCACCGAAGCGTCTCCGATGAGTGTGGTTAAAACAATGGCAGAGGGAATGAGAGAGATTTGAATGGATGTGCACCCCAGTGCTACGCCTAAACGAGAGGCAATTTGCTCTATAAGACGGCTTTCAGCGCCGTATTCAAGCAACATCACCGCCACTTTAACAACAACCGTGGTAATTCTGGTTTGTTCTTCACGCGAAATCGTTGGAAATCCTTTTGAAGTTTATATGTAGAATCATAGTCTAAATAGTTTGAAAATAAAATGTAGGGATACTTTGCTTGACATTTGCGCTAAATTTGACTAAAACTCTCTAACAAAAGAAACTTTTTGAAAAAGGTAGAAGATGAAAGTATTGCTTAGGTATCAAAAAGTGACATGCCTTCTGATGGCAGGGTTGCTTTCACCTCTGGTAGGTGAAGAAATTGGCTCTGTGGATACAGCGTTTAAGCTTATTGGTGCGAACCATAAAATTGTGGTAGAAGCCTTTGATGACCCCAAAATAGAAGGGGTTTCCTGCCATCTCTCTCGTGCAAAAACGGGAGGGCTTAAGGGAACCTTTGGTGTGGCAGAAGATACCTCTGATGCTTCGATTGCGTGTCGGCAAACGGGTGTGATTACCCTGCCTAAAGAGGTTGCTTCGAAAAAGAAAGATGGGGAGCGTGTCTTTAAAGAGTCTACGTCACTCTTGTTTAAACACATTCAAGTGGTACGATTTTACGATGCAAAACGCAACACGCTCATTTACCTCACCTATTCAGATAAACTCATAGACGGTTCTCCGCAAAATGCTATTTCAACGGTTCAAATCACCAATACAATTTTTGAAAAATAGAAGAGCGTGAACCAAGAGGCAACAGTAGCGCTTTTGTCTCTTTTACATGTAAAGATTAAAACGACAAAGCGCCAAGGATAAGATACAGCGTATAGACAATGTACCCTAAAAGTAACACAGCCCCTTTTTCAACACCGATTTTATTTTTTTCACGTTTGTTACCGTATGCCATAAAGAAAAGTGCAAGGCTCATCACAAACATGACATCCCAATCTCTGTAAAAAATCTCAGGCGCAATCACATAATCAGGTGCAATCACGGCAGCAACTCCCATAACCGCTAGAATGTTAAAAATGTTAGAACCCACTACGTTGCCAATAGCAATATCAGACTCTCCTTTTTTAACAGCAGCAATAGACGTTGCTAATTCAGGCAGTGACGTGCCAATGGCAACAATGGTTAACCCAATAATTAAATCGCTTACGCCCAAAAGCGTAGCAATACCCACAGCCCCCCAGACTAAAAGTTGAGAGCTACCAATAAGGGCAAGAAGACCTATCAGTAAAATGAGAATACTTTTTGAAAAACTGAGGGTAATGTCTTTTAATTCATCTTGAATGTTATCAATTAAGGCATCTCTTCGGTTTTTAAGGTTGCTCATAACGGACCATCCAATAAAGATAAAAAGCCCTAATAATAAAATGACTCCCTCAATAAGGCTTAGGGTTGCATCAAAAAGCATATAGCCTGATAAAAGAGCAATAGCAAGGGAGAGTAAAATATTTTTCTTAACAATATTCGAGTGCAAAGCAATAGGCGCAATGAGGGCACTAATGCCTAAAATAAGACCAATATTAGCGATATTTGAGCCCAATGCGTTGCCAATGGCTAAGGCAGGATTTCCATTGAATGCAGCAACCGATGAGACAGCAATCTCAGGCGCACTGGTTCCAAAGCCTACGATTAAGATACCAATCAGTAAGGTGGGCATTCCAAGATGCATGGCAAGGGCGGTTGCGCCATCGACAAATTTATCCGAACTCCAGATGAGCAGAGCAAGACCTATGATAATTGCTAAACCAAAAAGCAGCATAGAAACATCCTTACAATAATAATAAAAATAGTGTATCTTTTTTTGATAAACATTCTTTACATGTAAAGAATGTTTTCTTTCGCAACACCTAGTTTTAGAGCAATGCCAAGGGCTGCGGTTCTGCCATCAAGCGCTGCATTGACGACCAAATTTGCCCCACGTACCATATCGCCTCCTGCAAAAATGAACGGGTGGCTTGTCTCTTTGGTCTCATCCACAACAAGCGTATGAGAGCGTCCATAATCCAGATGCAGAGCATCAAAAAAGTCGTATTTTTGTGCATCAAATCCTAAGGCTAAAATGATGCTATCGGCTTTAAGAGCGGTATGCTCTTCTTCGTTGTAGCAGAGTTTACCGTGCTCATCCATGTAGGTTTTAACGACATCAACGCCTACAACATGGTGGTTAGCATTAAGGATGGCACGTTTGGGTGCATGGCTAAACAAAAACTCAACCCCTTCTTCTTTGGCGTAGGCAATCTCCAACGCACTACTGGGCATCAACGCTTCTTCTCTGCGGTAAACACAGGTGACCCGTTTGGCACGATGGCGTATGGCGGTACGAAGCGCATCCATGGCAGAGTTTCCTCCTCCAATGACCACGACGTGTTTGTTCTCAAAAATGGCGGTGTGAAAGTTGTGGTTGAAGAGATTTTTTTGGGTGAGTATCAAGAGTTCCATCACATGATGCACCCCTTTGGCGTTTTCATTTTCCATGCCCGATTGACGACCAAGCGGTGTTCCCATCCCTAGAAAAATGGCATCAAACTTCTCTTTGAGACTTTGCAGACTCACATCTTTTCCCACTTCGGTGTGGTAATGCACTTTAAGTCCTGCCTCTTTCATCCACTCTACACGCCTTAAAATCGTGTGTTTAGGGAGTTTAAAGTTAGGAATGCCATAGGTTAAAAGACCACCGAGTTTATCTTCTTTTTCAAAAATTTCCACGGCTATGCCCATGCGCATGAGAAACGTTGCACAGCTAAGCCCTGCAGGACCACCACCGACAACAGCGACTTTATAGGGTGTGGGATTGGGATGTGAATAGACGGGAATGGCATGGTTTTCAAAGGCGGTTTCATTGAGATAAACTTCAATGTTTCCAATGCTTACCGCATGATGAGGCGTTCTCTCTAAGGTACATGAACTCTCGCATAAGCCCTGTTTGGGACAAACCCGTCCTAAAATTTCAGGAAAGGGCGAGCGAGCGTTGGAGAGTTCAAACGCCCCTAAAATATCCCCATCGTATGTTTTTTTCAACCATTTTGGAATCTCGTTGTTTAGGGGACACCCTGTACGGCAAAAGTGAAATTCGCTTTGAAGTCCTCGCATAATATCCACAGGACATTGAATACACCGACTCGCTTGTGCAATGGCTTCGTCTTCATCAAAATCGTGATAAATAGGGTGAAAATCAAAAATGCGCTTTTGTGCGTCACGTCTTTTGGGATATGCTTTGGTTAAATGGTACTTTCTCATACTTACGCCTCTTTAATAACAATACTTTTTACATGTAACTCTTGCCCACCCACCATATGCACCGATTCACTCTGGCATTTGGGGCAGATAAAATGGTTCTCTTTGACCACACTTTTTGTATGACACCTCTCACACTCCAGTATAACATCGCACAGCTCGATGACCAGCGTGGCATCTTCGCAGAGCGTCTCCTCTTTAAAGGTGTCAAAAGAGCTTTGCAGTAAATGAGGTTCCACCCCGCTTAAACGCCCCAGTGCGATTTCAACGCGCTCAATGGCTTTGGCATGGTGTTTTTTTGCCTCTTTTTCACACACATCAATTAAGGATGCGACAATGGAATACTCATGCATGAAAGCCCTCAAAATGAGCGTAAGTCATAAGTGAGAGTGCATGAGTAGGGCAATGCTCAATACAGGCTGGATTGTTATCTCTCTCAAAGCAGAGGTTGCATTTAAGCGCATAGGCTCTCTCCTCTTCTTTGACCATCGAAATAGCGCCATACGGACAGGCTAAGGCACAGCACCCACACCCGACACAGGCTGTTTCATCAAGCTTTACAAAGCCTTCTTCCAGTGAAATAACGCTGTGAGGGCAGATGGCTAAACAGGAGGGTGTTTCGCAGTGCATACACTGAAGCGGTGCCATTTTGCCATGACTTTGCGTGACACGGTTACGTGAGAGAAGCGGTAGTGACGTGGTGTATGCCTCTTCAAAAGAAATGTTTGCATGTGCTGCCGCACAGGCTAATTCACAACTTAAACATCCAATACACGCATCGGTTTGGGTAATGATAAACTGATGGCGCATACTTAACGCTCACTGCACGAAATGCAAGGGTCAATGCTATTAAAAATAAGCGCAATATCTTCGATAGCATTGCCTTTAAGCATCACTTTTAACGCTTCCCAGTTCATATAACTAGGCACTCGCCACTTCATGCGCTCAGGCTTTTGAGTGCCATTGCTTTTGAGGTAATACATCAGCTCTCCTCTAGGCGCTTCACTGCGTGAGGTCGCTTCACCCTTTGGCACCACACTCTTTACATGTAAAGCAATTTCACCCTCAGGCAAGGCATCAAAAGCGTGTTCTAAAAGGCTCATGGACTCAAAAATTTCATAGAGTCTCACCATCGCTCTTGCGTACACGTCGCCTTCATGGCGTGTGATGACATTAAATGAGAGGGCATCATAAGCAGCATAAGGAGCGCAAAAGCGCACGTCATTATTGACCCCACTCGCACGTGCCACAGGGCCTACCACGCCAAGGCTGAGTGCTTTTTCATGCGGTAAAACACCCACACCTTGAATGCGCTTTTTAAGGCTCTCATCGGTTTCAAAGAGTTTGACTATCTCGACTACCATTTTGTGTGTTAAGGCTATTTTTTCTTTCATAAACGCAATTTTTTCAGGGCTCAAGTCGTATTTGACCCCGCCAATGACATTAGCACTTAAATCCATACGATTGCCCCAAATCTGCTCTTTAATATCTTGAAAATGCTCCCTTGCTTCTAACAATAAACCCATTAAGGTATGGCGTTTTAGCAAGTGCGCAAGCATGGCAACATTAAAAAGATGGCTCGCAATACGTTTGGTTTCATCGGCAATCACCCGCAAATACTGCGCACGTCTAGGCAGGGTGATGTGTGCAAGTTTCTCCACCGCCATACAGTAGGTAAAGGGATGGTTATTGGAGCACAGACCGCACACTTTTTCGGTGATAATGAGGTTTTGTAAAAAGTTTCTTCTAAGAACAATCGACTCCATGCCACGGTGCACAAAGCCATTAATCATCTCAACGCTTTGAATGGTTTTGCCATCTACATTGGGGGTGATGTTAAAATAAACAGGCTCTTCAAGGGCAACATCAAACGGCCCTAAAATGCATTTAGACTCAGTCATGGCACTCTCCTTGCGCCATTTTTACCTTCTCCCAGAGGTGGCTGGAAACCTCACCGTTCATCGCTGAGGAGAGGGGAACATACGCTCCATAAATTGCCTCTTTTATGCTCTCATCAATAAAAAGCTTAGAGGGATTAGGATGATTTTCTAAGGTAATGCCATAGAGTTCTGAGAGTTCTCTCTCCGCCCAATTCGCACTCTCAAACCATGGTGTAATGGAGGGAAGTTTGGGCGTTTTAAGGTGCAATTTGAGGTTAAAAAGTACCCCTTTGATATCAAAATGATAGACCACGTCATGCCCTTTTTCCACACGAGCACAGGTAATCATACAGACCCTCGCGTGCATGGCGTGTAAGCCTTTGGCAAACTCCAGTAAAGCGTTGGTATCTTCTATAGAAGCCCACAGGGCATCGTTGGAAATCTCAAAGGAGGTTTTAATGCCAAGGGTGTTGGCAAGGTGGGTGAGGTTAGATTGTAAGTGTTTCATGGGTTTAAGACTCGTTGTGAAAAGGTATGGGTTCGTCTGCATGTTGGGCAGAGACGAAAATGCTCTTGTAAAAGGGGTGTATGAGAGCCAAAGGCGTTGGCAAGAAAGGTATCAGGCAGTGCGACCATCGCTTCACCGCAAGAAGCACAGTGGGTGAGTGAAACTGCCTTATGAATGGCATGGGTATATTTGTGCTTTTGAAGCGAGATGGCATTCTCTTTATCGCTCATACGAAGCGCACCTGAAGGACAATAATAGCTACAGTTACCACATAAGGTACAGCTGTTATGCCAGAGGGTAAAGGAGTAGACCTCATTGTTATTCGCTGTTTTTTCAATGCAAATGGCATTGGCAGGGCAGACAAACGCACAGGTGTGACAGAGCACACACACGGTGTTATCAAATTCAATTTTCATAGCATTTCTCCCTCCAAAGCGAACACGCTTGCGCAACTCCTTGGGCTATTTCCTTAGGAGAAGGAGGACAGCCTGCAATATTGACATCGACGGTAACAAAGCGATCTAAAGGACCTGTTATGGCGTAACTATCACGAAAAACCCCTCCGCTAATAGGACAAATTCCTAAAGCAACGACTACTTTTTTCTGAGGTAATTGGGTGAGTATTTTTTCAAGGTAGGGTTTGGAACGTGCGGTAATGGAGCCTGTAACCAGCACAATATTTGCAAGGGTTGGGTCATTTGTGTAAGTGCAACCAAGCGTATCAAAACCAAATTTTGGAATTAAAACACTCGCTAAAATCTCAACATCGCATCCATTACACGAACCTGTGTTGATTCGGTAAACATAAATTGTATCGCTCATGGTATCTCTTTAATAGATTGAAAAAGATTGAAAGAGTGCATTGTAACAAAAAAGTATGAGATTATAAGGATTTATATGTAAAAAATTAAATAATCATATTTATTAAGCATTAATTTTATAAAGTTCTGAACTTACTTATAAAATAACTCAACTTTCGCACATAAGCCCTAACTCTTTTTGAGTGTAGGCACTGAGTACAGCGATAATATTGAGTAAATCTTTATTATCCTTGACAATATT
>RZYK01000047.1 GCA_009930355.1 Campylobacterota bacterium
TTCACTCTCTAAAGGCAAGGGAACCCAGAGTTTGGTATGTGCTTTAGCGTTTTCATGTTGAAGGTTATAGCTATTTTTGACCTGAAAAATACGCTTTTTACCTGTCGGTTCACTCGCTTCTAAAATGGAAACGTGAGGGAGAATAACACCGCTAGCACCCAAAGCAACACACCCTTTCATAAATGCTCTTCTTTGCATTGAAAAATCCTTTTTTGATAATAAAACTCTTGACACGTTTTGAGAGCAAAGCTCTAAAAACTACGCTAACGCTGGGTTTTCTTTGGCAGAATGCCCACTTGCAAAATATATTTTGCAAAAATTCAATGTGGCACGAAGAGTTGGGACATAGTGGTCGTAGAAAAAAAGAAGTGATTACGAGTTATGTCAGTCTAAGCCTTAGACGCCGTGCATAAAAGATTTTACATTTTCAAATCTTAAAATCGTCATATTTAGAAAAGTTACATTTTCTATTAAGCTTTTTTAAGAAGATAGAGATACTCGTAAATATGGTGTTTGTGAGCTTTATTGTTGTAGGCTTTAAAACGGTGATGCGGTATTTTAACAAAGGAAAAATCTCCATATTTTTTCATCATTTTTTCAATCGCTTCGTGCGACAAAAGTCCTTCATCGTTGTAGCTTAAAACCACGAAAGGAAAATTTGCTTTTTGAACAATCTCTTCTAAGGCATTGAACGCATGTTTGGCTTTGCAATAAGGTGAACTCACATATTTCCGTACACCTGTTTTGCCTTTGGGTATAAAAATATCGTACTGCGCAATGGTATTTAAAATATGATAATTCGCCCCATACTGCCTTCGATTGTACGGTGGGTCAAGGTAGAGAATGTCCCCTTTAAGCCTAGAAATCAGCACATTAGCATCTTCACAAAACACTTGATGGGGTGCAGATGTGGGTGTGTAAGCAAGGGGTTTTAAACAAAGTGGCTCACAGGCTTGAGGTTTGAGTTTTTTTAAAAATGCGCTGTACACAGAAGCGGTATTTGCCACAGCGTCCGCACTGCACAGCAAAGAGGCAAGGAGATACATATACAGCATTTCACTCTTTTTGTACGCCTCGATGCCTTGACGCAGGGCATCAATTTTTTGAGCGTTTTCATCGGAAAAATAAGCTCTTCCACTGCTGTACGAATAGTGTGTGTACATAAGTGCCTTGCAAAGTGGGAGTGCGTTGAGTGAGGCTATAATGGATTGAGTATCTTCCAAAAAACCCGTTTGCAACTGAGCACGGTTTAAAAGGTAACTGTAATACTCCACATCATTACTCAAAATTCGAGCACCCTTTTGCGCAAAATAATTCCCAACAACCCCACTTCCTGCAAACAAATCACAGAAAATTTTTCCCTCAAGACTTTGCCCAAAAAAGTCACTGATGGTTGCATCTAAAAAAGGAAGTAGCTTTGCTTTGGAACCTATATAATTCATTATTTTCCTGCACGATTTTTTATATCATAGCAAAAAAATCACGTTACATGTAAAGATTTAAAAGCTGATTTTAAACCCGTTCTTGCCCTTTACATGTAAATACTCCAAAGAAAATCCATGCTTCACAATAATCGCATTGGCAATGTAAAGCCCTAAACCCAACCCTGTGCGTGAGCCTTCGATGCTACGATTAAACGGGCGTGAAAAGTCTATTTTTTCGTTAGCAATCTCCTCACCCACACTTTCAATGCAAATAAAATGTGTCTCTATAAAGACATCCACTTTGTGATGTGAATGTTTCAGCGCATTGTCTAAAATATTTTTTAACGCCGTTGCAAAAAGCTCAAAATCAACATCAATAAGAGGAATGAACTCCTTTGAATGCACCTCAATACGACTCGTATCGCAGAGCAATAAATCCATCGCATGGTCTAATATATCAATCATCCGATACGCTTTTGGCTCTAAAATCCATTCGTTGGAGCTTAGTTTTTCCACCTTTACCATCTCTTCTAAAAGCGTCTCTAATCGCTCAAAAATGCGCTCCATTTGGCTTTGGTGTTTGGCATTTTCCAAACTATGGCAAACAATTTTTCCCTTCATAATGGGTGTTTTAAGCTCATGCAAGATATTGCGTAAAAAAAGCGTACGAGCCTCTTTGAGGTGGTGAATTTTTTCCATGGCTCGGTTAAATTCCGTAGCTATTTCACCCAACTCATCTTCGCTCTCCACACCAATAGCCTGAAATTTTTTCGTATTTCCCACACGCTCAATGGCACTTTTAAGATGACGCAGTCGTAAAAGCTTACGTAACACCACACTAAAAAAAAGAAACATTAAACCATTGATAACACCGCCCAAAATCCAAAGACGAGACGCATCAAACCTTGTGGTATCTTCCAAAAGAAATCCTACATGTAAAAGAGGTGGCGGTGGTGGTAAAAAGTGCTGAAAGCCACGAGGCGGAGGCGGAGGAAGCTCTTTTTTAGGGACAAAATAGAGCGTGTTCTCGTAACGAATCATCTCAAACAAAGGGTCATCCAAAAGTATCTCACCGCCTTTGGAAATTTCGTCGCTGTTTTTAGAACTTTTTTTTACATGTAAAGAGGCTAAATGCTCATCCAACGCTTCTGATGGAAAATCAAAAGAGAGTTTAACCGCCATGACAAAACGCTGAAATGTCAAATAATTGAGTTCGGTATTTTGGCGTTTATGCTCCAAAACAAGGGCAATATTTATCACCACCAAACACAATGCAAAAAAAGCAGAAATAAGGGTAATAATAGAAATCTTACGCATTGACGAACTTATACCCAACCCCTCGAATAGAGAGAATAAAACGAGGTTTTTTGGGGTCATCGCCTATTTTTTGGCGAATTCTACCCATGATGACATCAATGCTTTTTAAACTGCTCTCATACTTAATGGAACCAATGTTTAAAAGCAGCTCTTCTCGTGAGATGACAAACCCCTCTTTTTTAAGCATATACGCCACAATGTCATACTCCGCTTGGGTGAGTTTAAGCATCTCTTTACCACGTTTGATGGTATGACGCTCTTCGTCCATCACAAACGTAGGCATGCTGAACTCTTGCACATGTGAGCCACGCCTTAAAATGGCACGAAGCCTAAACGCTAACTCACGGGGATCATAAGGTTTGGGTAAAAAGTCATCCGCACCCCGCTCAAAACCCATGACTTTATCGTTCATATCCGAGCGTGCAGAGGAGATAATAATCGGTAAAAAAGGAAAGGTCTGGTGCACAATACGGCAAATCTCAAGCCCGTCAATTTGTGGCAATGAGAGATCAAGCACAAGTGCGTCAAAGACACCATTTTGCAAAGCGGTCAAGCCCTCCAAAGGTGTACACGCCACGGTGGTTTGAATAGACTCATTAAAGAGAGATTCTTGTAAAAGTTGACCCAATTCTACGTCATCTTCAATCATCAATATGTTCATCATGCTTGATTATAACGAAGATAAAGTAAACCAAAAGTAACACCAAACCACGCCTTGCTTAGAGCGTGGTTGATGGATTAAGCGCTTAGATTAAAAGACGAGCCTGAAAGAGTCGTTTGGCTAGAGTAGCGTGAGATGATTTGCGCTAAAAGCGCACCCATCAAAGAGTCCTCATCCGTCGAACTAGACGTCGCTACTTCCTCATTACCAATGCTATCGGCTTTGGTTGATTCTTTATAGGCTTGCGCTTCTGCTGAGCTTACCTTGCCATCTTCATTGGTATCGGCTTCGTCAAAATTTTCAACGATAGACTCCAATAACGAAGCAAGATTGCTGTCAGTTGTCGTAGCATCGTTTGCCATAGCGGTAAGCTCTGCTGCGGTGTATCCCTCCGTCTCTTCTGTATCACTGGAAACAGAAGATGGTGGAGGTGGTGGAGGCATAGCACCAGAGCTTGCAACATTGCTAGCCTCAGTGGTGTCTGTACTCTCGTTTGAAGCCTCTTGGTATGCCATCGCTTCAGCAGAAGTGACCTTACCATCTCCATCGCTATCAGCCGCATCGAAATTTTCAATAACCGATGCCAACAAAGAAGCCAAATTGCCATCACTTGAGCCAACCTCTTCTGCCATTGCAGTGAGTTCCTCTTGTGTATAGCCTGTGTCTTCTTCACTGTTAGATGGTGGCGGAGGTGGTGGGGGCATACCACCTGCTGCCATGGTAGAACTACTTTGCGAAAGCGAAGCACTGAGCTCCTCTTGAGAAATGGTGCCATCTCCATCACTATCCAATGACGAAAAAGCACTACTAATAGCACTTTCATCGCTGATAGAGAGTGCTAGAGCAGCACTACTAAACTCAGCACTGTCAACCGAACCGCTACTATCAGAATCCATAGAAGTAAGCAAAGCTTCTGCAAAGTCTGAATTACTCGAGCGATTTGAGCTGGTCGTACTGCCATACGAAAGATAGGTTTCGTAAAGAGAATTTGAACTAACGGTCATCTTCTCCTCCTTTTTTTGGCTTGGGAGATTTCCCAATTGCCATCCTAATACCAAAGCGGTAAACAGTGGGTAACATTTTTACATGTAAAGATTTACGGCAAAAATGACTATGAAAACTTTAACGACCAACGAGGTACAATGGCACTACCAATTTAAGAGAGCTTCGTATGAATCAGTCAAATGTAGTCGTTTATAGCGATGGGGAAATTGAGCTAAAAGTTTCTGTTAATGAAGAAACACTATGGTTAAATGCAGAAGATATTGCTTACATTTTTAACGTAAAACGACCTGCTATCGTTAAGCATATCGGAAATATCTATAAAGATGAGGAACTGATGGAAAATGTAACCTGTTCCATTTTGGAACAAGTTGCGAAAGATGGAAAAGTCAGGAAAATAAATTTCTATAACCTCGATATGATTATCTCTCTTGGCTATCGTGTCAATTCAAAAAAAGCGACAAAATTTCGACAATGGGCAACATCCGTACTCAAAAACTACATCCAAAACGGCTACGCACTCAATTCACATAAAATCACAGAACAACGCTTATCAAGCCTTGAAAAAGATGTGGAGACTATCAAATCTCACATCAAAAACAACACGCTTGAAATGAAAGAAGGCATCTTTTTTAATGGACAAGTATTTGACGCATATGCTCTTTTGTCCGACCTCATCAAACGTGCCAAAGTCTCCATCACATTGATAGACAACTACATTGATGAGTCTATCTTGACCCTCTTTTCAAAAAATAAAAGTGTAAAATTCACCATTTACACAGGGAATATCACCAAACAACTCCAATTAGACATTGAAAAATACAACAAACAATACGGCAATCTTGAAGTAAAAACCACCAAAAACTTTCACGATAGATTTCTCATTTGCGATGAGAGCGTGTATCATTTCGGGGCAAGTTTGAAAGATTTAGGCAAAAAAGTATTTGCGGTCAATCCGATGAATATTCACGCACATGAACTATTAAAAAATATATAGGAATTAAAAAATGGCACAATCCATAGAACCAAATATAGCCGATTTAGCCAATGGTTGGCTAAAGTCTTATAAATTAGCTTACAAATTAGAACAAGAATCTTTAAACAGCGAAATTGACAAAGCCCTAAGTGATTACTTTACTAAAAATGGCGGAACAGGGGCAAACCGTCCTGATGCAAAATTACTCTTGCAAGATAAAAATTTAGATTATTACCCTATTCTCATTGAGTACAAGGGTTATCACGGTAAATTAGAAAAACTTGATGCTAACAAACAAGTTGAAAATAAAACAGCTAAAAATGAACCTCATTTTAAAAACATCAACTCATATGCGGTAAACGGTGCAGTGCACTACGCCAATGCTCTTTTACATCATACGAGCTACACGGATATTATCGCTATTGGAATGACAGGCTATAAAGATGAAAATAGTGGGAAAATCCGTCATGAAATCGGTGTTTATTATGTTTCTAAAAGCAATTTTGGTATCGGACAAAAAGTTGGAGATTTCTCAGACTTTTCATTCTTGAAAAAAGAAAACTTCGATGCGTTTATCGAAAAAGTAAAAACTTTGAGTCTATCTGACGAAGAGATTGACAGACTCAAAGAACAAAGAGAAAGAGAAATTGATATTAGTCTTAAAAAACTTAATCAAGACATTTATGATAACGAACAGGGGTTAGATGTAAATGACCGTGTATATCTTGTGTCTGCTTCTATTATAGTAACTATTGGAATACCAAATAAAGTACCTGTATTAGACAAAAATGAATTAAAATCACAAACATTTGATGGTGGGCGAGATGGAGATATTGTAATTGGCAGAATAAAAGCTTTTTTAAATGAGAAAAATTTACCAAAAGATAAAAAAGATTTAATCATTAGAACCCTATCTAATACACTTTTAACGGAAAATATCAATAAGGTTGAAAATGGAGAAAGCCAACTCAAAAGAGTATTTACAAAAATTATAGATGATTTAGGGATATATTATAAAATAGGCTTAACAACAGACTTTACTGGAAAGCTGTTTAATCAGATGTATAGTTGGATTCCACTTCCAGACGATAAACAAAACGATGTAGTTTTAACTCCACCTTATGTAGCCACACTTTTAGTAAAACTCTCTAGGGTAAATAAAGACTCTTATGTATGGGATTTTGCAACTGGTTCAGCTGGACTACTTGTCGCTGCTATGAATGAGATGTTAAGTGATGCTAAAAATAGTATCACTTCTCCTGATGAGCTAATGCAAAAAGAGATAAAAATCAAGGCAGAACAACTTTTAGGACTTGAATTACTTTCAAGTGTTTATATGCTGGCTATTCTCAATATGATTTTAATGGGTGATGGAAGCTCTAATATCTTAAATTTGGATTCGTTGAAACATTTTAACGGTAATTATGGATTTGGCAAAACAGATGAGAAATTTCCTGCCGATGCATTTATACTCAATCCTCCTTATTCAGCCAATGGAAATGGAATGGTATTTGTGGAACGTGCGTTAAATATGATGAATAAAGGCTACGCCGCTATCATCATTCAAAACTCGGCAGGTTCAGGCAAAGCCAAAGAGTACAACAAACGCATTTTAGAAAAACACACGCTTATCGCTAGTATCAAAATGCCCATAGATTTATTTATCGGCAAATCAAGCGTACAAACCAATGTGTATGTGTTTAAAGTAAACGAAAAACACCACAAAGATGAGATGGTCAAGTTTATCGACTTTTCCAATGACGGCTACACACGAACCAACCGTAAAAAAGCGAGCAATAACCTCAAAGATACCAACAAAGCCAAAGAGCGTTACGAAGAAGTGGTAAATCTCGTTCGTTTTGGAAAAAGCAAACTAAATATCTTTACATGTAAAGAGTATTATGAAGGAGTGATTGACCCTAAACACGGGGCTGATTGGAACTTTAACCCTATCATAGATACAAAACCAACTTTAGCAGACTTCAAAAAAACCGTGAGTGACTATTTGGCGTGGGAAGTGTCCAATATCCTCAAACAACAAGGTAACGTGGGAAAGTAGATTCCCCGCTTAACGAAAAATTGAAAAGCGTTAAGTGGGGTGAGTTTAGATTGAGTGATTTGTTCGAAGTTAATTCTTATAAAAAAAGATTTGATGCAAATAAAGTTGAAGTTTTGAATAATGGGCAATTCCCCTATGTTGTTAGAATGAGCTCAAACAATGGACAAAAAGGGTATATCATCGAAGATGAACTTTTTTTAAACGATGGAAACACCATTTCATTTGGGCAAGATACAGCTACAATGTTTTATCAAGAAAAACCGTATTTCACGGGTGATAAAATAAAAATCTTAAAGCCAAAATACGTAAGATTTAACAAAAAAAATGCGCAATTTTTCATCTTAACAATGTCAAAAGCATTTAGTTCATTTTCTTGGGGAGCTTCAAGTTTTAATGTAAAAATCATTGAAAGTCAAAAAATTCAACTTCCTACTAAAAACGGCAAAATAGATTTTGATTTTATGGAAAATTTTATAGCGGAGCTTGAAGCGGAGCGCCTAGCGGAGCTTGAAGCGTATCTATTAGCAACAGGGCTAATAGATACGACTTTGACGCATGAAGAACAGAAAATTTTAGAAGATTTTGAGAATGATAAGTTTGAGTGGGGGGGGGGAATTTAAACTTGGGGATTTATTTGAAAAAACAAAGACAAACAAGTTGCCTTTTAAAACAAGTGAACTCCCAAAAGAACGAACAGACAAATATACCCTTCCTTGCCTTACTTCTAGTTTTCAGAACCAAGGATTAAACTATTTTGTGCCTAAAGATAAGGCAACTGTTTTAAAAAATGTAATTTCACTTCCTTCTAATAGTGATATTTATAGAGCATATTTTCAATCAAGAGAGTTTACAGTTTTATCTGATGCTTATGCAATTAATTGGGTTTATGATGATGTAAAACTATCTCCTAGCCAGTATTTATTTACAGTTCCATGTATCAATAAAGTAACAGATTTACAAATATACTCATATAAAAATAAATTGGGTGGTTGGAATGTTGTAAGAAATAAACACATAGTTCTTCCAACAAAAGATAATAAACCAGATTACAAAACAATGGAAACTTTTATTTCTGCTATTCAAAAACTCATTATCAAAGATGTAGTTACCTATACCGATAGAAAAATAGCCGCAACAAAAGAAGTCATCGCATAGTTTTTTAAAGCATGTAAAAAAGATTTTTCAAAAATTTCTCTTTTACATGTAAAGATTCACGCTGGGGCTTGAAGGTAGAGTTTATCGAGGTTTTTACCTATATACACCAAAAACATTTCATGCACTTGGTCTTCGTGTTGGGGGACAAATTCGTAGGTGCCGTTTACGTATTGCACCACCGATTGGAAGGATTCATCTTCAAACCGCACAATCCCTTTCAGCCGAACAATTGTGGAAGGAAGATGGTTCAAATAGGCTTCAAATCGCTCTTTGCTTAATGGACGAGGAATGCTCAGTTTTAAACTCGAGATATGGTCGTGCAGATGGGTATGAATGACCTCATCCTCTTCTGCAACCAAAGAAGCAATCTGAGCGGTACTGGCATGAAGAGAAAGCTCAAGTGCATTGGGATGTACATCGCACTGAATCGTTCGAATCACTTTAGCACATCGGTTGTTTTCATACAAAAAGTGCTCTGCTTTTGCTATGTCCTCTTCACGCATTCTGTCCACCTTGTTGAGCAAAATCACATCGGCAGAGCGAATCTGGTCAAGAAAAATCGCATACTCCTCCGCCAAATCAAACAGAGTACTTCCATCCACCACGGTAACGATAGCTTCCACATCCACCACATCCTCTAACTCTTGAAGCTCCGATAAGAGATTAAAAGGATTTGCCACGCCTGTGGTCTCTAGCAAGATGGTATCGGGAAAGGTTTTGCTCATGAGCGTATTGACTCCTGCTCGAAGCTGTCCTGCCAAAGAACAACACACACACCCCTCATCCATCTCCACGAGTGAATAGTCATAATCAACCAATTTCCCATCCAACCCCGTTTTGCCTATCTCATTTTGAATAATCCCCACAAAACGGTTTTTCTCGGTCTCATACTCAATGTAATTTTGCAAAAAGTTCGTCTTCCCTGAACCTAAAAATCCTGTAACGACCACCATTTTAGGTTTTACGCCACGACTGGATGAACGTGCAACACTGCCTAAAGGGGTTTCAGAGAGGTCATACCACGGTGCTTTTTGCAAAAAGGCACTAAGACTCATGCGCTCATGCATGACCTCCACATGGCGTCCCATTAACAGATGCTCCATGGAGCTATCAAAAGAATCATCCCCGTATCCTAGGGCAATGAACAGCTTAAGTGTTGGCGCGTCTTCTTTACATGTAAAGACGCCTTTGCTATCGTACATCATGCTTTTTTCTTTCTTTTTAAAGAGTTCAAAATACGAAGGTGCTTCGGTGGCAATACGAGAAAGTGTGGTGTTGAGAAAATTCATCAAAGGAAGCAATAAACGAAACGAAGGCACATCTTTATCCAATCCCTCAGGTGCGATAACATAGCGTTTATCCTTCGTTAAAACCCCCTCTTTCGCATAAACACGTTCCCTTAAAACACTCTCATAAAACAGCAGTAAACTCTGCGATGCCATCGTTACATGTAAGGTTAAACTCCCGATGCAAAACTGCTCCAAAAGCTCAGGATACAGTGCAAACGAACGTATCTTTTCACGGTAAGCTTCCTCCTGAGTTACCAACGCTTCGCTCAAAGAACATTTATCCAGCAGTGCTTCTTCTGGGGAAGGAAAATAGTAGAGATAAAAGGTTCCAAACCCCTCCTTAACTTCCACTAAAACCATCCCAAAAATGCCTTCAAACTGGTCAAACTTCAGCGTCCAGCACTCTTTGGGCTGTTGGCACAGATACATGCCTTTGTAGCCTGTGAGTTTTTTTAACACACCATCATACGAGCCTTTGATGAGCACGGAGCGCATAAACGCTCGATAATCCTCAAATGAGCCATCAAACGATGAGGGATAAAGTTCCAAAAGATTCATGCGATGCTCCTCAAAAAAGAGCCAAAGCTTGCCACTTTGGCTCTTCAAATTTACCCAAAAGTGAGTGTATCTCCATTGCCCAAATAGGCATGGCTTTTAGAGCGGTGTTGCGCCGTACCTTTGACCACAGGATAGCCCGCTCGTATAAATTTTTCTGCCGTTAAAAGCCCCGTACAATGGTTACATCCAATAATATCAAATCCCCATTTTCCAAGAGAAATAACCAAATCATCGTACTTTGGATCCCAATCATCAAACGGAGAGATATGAAGCCCGCCATAAATGCCGTGCATCTTGTCGTTGTCATATTTGAGCTCATTTTTAGCCGTGGTAATAAACTGAATAATCCCTTGATGGCAACACCCAGAAATACTCACCAAACCCTTATCTTTAATGTTGGCAAAAATAGACTGTTCACCAAAAACCCGTGAGATAATGGGCACATCAAAGGTATAGGTACAAAGCCCTGGTTCGATGTCATTTTTACCTTTTTTATGCACGACCAACTCACCCTTATGACCTGAGTCTTTGATGTACTGCAAGCCCTCTTTGTAAAAGCCATCAGGGATGATGATTTTGATATTAGGCGCATACTTCATCGTCACAGGCAAACCCCAAAAATGGTCAAAATGTTCATGCGAAATAATCAGCGCTTCAATCTCATTGTTCGCAAGCATCTTATCAATGCCCTCACGCTTAAACGCCTTGTCCATCCATTCATACGACCAACCGCTATCTAAAAGATATTTTTTCTTCACACCATCCAAACGCTCAATCTCAATCAGTGCGGCAAATCCTCCTGCGTTATCAGGATGAATGCTGTTGGCTTTCACGATTTTCCACGCCTCTTCAAGATTGTGTGGAAGCAGATGTTTGATTTTCGCAATGCCTCTTTCATAACTGCCCTTCGCAAGCCCTGTTCCATCGCCAAAAGGAGGCCAGTTGTAAAGGTATTGGTCAACCAAAAGACCCCCAGCCCCTTTCATATCGCCCATAAGTGTGGCATTATCAAACCAACTCGTCTCTGAGATATTGGTAATTTTTACACTTTTACATGCACCAAAATCCTTCATTTTTCGTTCAATCTCAGGGAGAAAAATAGAGCGCATTGGCGAATAAGAAAAGATTCCCATAGTCGCCATCGTTCCAAAACCAAGTCCTGTGACCGCACCTTTTAGAAAATCGCGCCTTGTTGTTTGTTCTGTTGACATGATTTTCTCCTTATTTAAAGATAATGAGCGCAGAGCCCATAAACGGGATAAGATAGACAATGACAAAGTAAAGTGCCACACCTGCCAGTGTCCCACCTGCTACCCCTTTGTAAAATGAACCGCTCAAAGCAACACGTTCATAGCTTACATGCGTAATCGGAGCTTTCTCACTCGCTTCCGCCAAACGCCATCCTGGCCAACCGTCCATAAACCAG
>RZYK01000048.1 GCA_009930355.1 Campylobacterota bacterium
GAAAGGTCAAGAAGTGGGTACGTGTGGTAAAGATGCAAATCTGGCAAAGCTTCAAGATATTATGATTTATGGTCTTAAAGGGCTTAGTGCGTACAGAGGGCATGCCAATGAATTTGGTGCCAATACGAAAAAGGTCGATGATGTCATTGCTGAAACGCTCTATTTTACACTCACCAATGTGAATTTTAATTTTGACGACCACATTAAACAACTGATGAAAATAGGCTCTGCGGGTATTGAGATGATGGACATTTTAAGTGAAGCGCACACGTCGCATTTAGGTATTCCAACACCTGTGCGTATCTCTCAAAACAAAGCAGAAGGTAAAGCGATTTTGGTAAGCGGACACAATCTTGACATGCTTTTAGAGCTTCTCAAACAAACCGAGGGCAAAGGCATCAATATCTATACGCACTCTGAGATGATTCCAGCGCACGGGTATCCAGAACTTCGTAAATTTTCTCACCTTAAAGGGAACATTGGTAAATCATGGTTTGATCAAACCAAACTTTTTGAGGAGTGGGGTGGAACGATTATTGTCAATACCAACTGTATTGTGCCTCCAAAATCAACTTCAACGTATGTTGATAGACTTTATACTTACGATATTGTTGGTATTAAAGAGGGCAAAAAAATAGAGGGTAATGATTTTGCCGAAGTCATCGCTCAGACACTCGCACTTCCTGATGTAACAGGATTTGACAGTGATGAGACACTCGTTACGGGTCACCATTACAAAACCATTTTAGGACTTGCTCCTCAAATCCTTGAAGCCGTAAAAGCGGGCAAAATCAGCCAGTTTTTTGTTATTGCAGGATGTGATGCTCCTGGCAAGGGTGGTGAGTATTACCGACAGATGGCAGAGAGTTTACCCAATGACTGCGTGATTTTGACATCAAGCTGTGGTAAATTTAGATTTAATGATATCGACTTTGGAGAGGTTGCAGACACGGGCATTCCTCGTTACTTAGATCTTGGTCAGTGTAATGATAGTAACGGTGCGGTGCATATTGCTATTGCTTTAGCAAACGCTCTGGGTGTTACCGTGCATGATTTACCTGTTTCTATCGTTCTTAGCTGGATGGAACAAAAAGCCGTTCTTATTCTTTTGGCACTCTTTAGCCTTGGCATCAAAAACATTTACTTAGGCCCAAAACCACCACAATTTGTAAATGACGACATCTTCGCTTTCTTGCAAGAGAATTTTAACTTACATTTGACCGATGATGCGGCAAGTGACACTGAGAAATTACTGCTTAAAAAACCTGCATAAATCTTTACATGTAAAGAAAAAGAAGCCTTGAGAGAGGCTTCCTTTTTGTCTTAACTTTAAGGTGAACGTTAAACGCATAGGTTAGATTTAGGATCAGCATAAAAAGAGCCTTTTTTGAGTGTATACTTTTACTATCACTTAAAAGGGAGTCTCTATGCTCAAAATGTTCATCACTTTCATCTGCTCCTTTCTTTTTCTAGGCTGTGCAAAACACCACGCACCGCTTCCAACGGTTGAAAAAGTGGATCTAAACCGATACCTTGGCACATGGTATGAGATAGCACGGTTTGATCACTCGTTTGAAAAAGGCTGCACAAATGTGTCGGCGACATACGCATTAAATGAAAATGGAAGCATCAACGTCCTCAATCAATGCACCAAAGAAGACGGAACCCACAAAGAAGCCAAAGGCATCGCCTATGCAGAAGATGCCACAAATTCAAAATTAAAAGTGAGCTTCTTTAGACCTTTTTACGGAAACTACTGGGTGCTGATGCTCGATGAAGACTATACCTACGCACTCATAGGCGAACCCAGCCGCGAATACCTATGGATACTCTCTCGCTCAAAAAGCATCGATGAAGCGACAAAACAGAAGATATTAACCAAAGCACAAGAGAGTAACTACGATACGAGCAAGCTTATTTGGGTGAAACAGGAGTGAGGATAGCGCAACGATTCTTGCTTCAAAAATCTGTGTAATTCTTTACATGTAAAGAGGAGAAAGCTTCGAGAGGGGCTTTCTCATTTTAGTTTTTCGGATGCGTTTAACGCCAACAACATCTATCTTTATCCCAAAGGATGTCATCACCTTTGATTTTATTGAATTCTCTTAACACTTTTCTATCGATAGTAAGTGTCCCATGTGTCGTTTCAAAAACAAATTCTTTGCCAAATTTTTCTTTGATGATATCGGCAAGCCCCACTTGAGGCAAAGAGCCATTTTTCTTTATCTCATTTAACATAAAACCAGCAACATCTTTTACGCTCATCATCATTTCCTTTGTTACATCTCGTGTAAGTCTGTTGCATCATACAAAAAATATCATTAAAGAAGAAAAAGGAGTGTGTTGAAACTACTTGCTAAGTCTTTACATGTAAAGATAGTTATTTTTAAAATTTTTCTTAATGAGTTGAATTGGCAACTAAAAAGTTTAGTTCCCTTTTGTTTACTATATTTGATTTTTTTAAACTTCTTGACCTTTTTTAAGAAACTCTTCTAACAATTGATTATATTGCTTTTCGTATTCTTCAAGTCCAGTTCTTTGTTAAAAGCAAAAAGAATTGAGTAAATACATTGTGAGACAGTTAACAGTAGGGTAATAATCGTACTAAAATTGCGATTCATCATTCCTTTTACAGAAAACGATTGGTCTTTTTTATTTGCAATGCCCAAACTATGTCTCATTTCATATAATGTTTCATGAATAATATCTGAAGATGTTCTGTAAATTGTAAGATGTGCTATTTGCAAAAATCTAGCAACCATATCGCCATATTGTTTATAAGTAAAAAAGGGTCGGGGCTAAACTTTTAATTTTTAAGAACAACCTCAATTCTATTATCCATCACTTCGATTACCTCTCCAGAAACTATTTTAGCTCTTTTTCTCGTTTCGACTTCGCCATTTCGTTTCACCACTCCTTCTTCGATAAGCATCTTCGCATGTCCGCCACTCTCAGCCAATCCCATAATTTTCAGGAGTTTAAACAACTCTATAAATTCTTCTTCTAATTCAAATATCATATCAACTCCTTTGTGCTGGGCAATAATACTCCAATAAATCTTTACATGTAAAGACAAAAGATAGCTTCATTTTTGTAAACAATTAAACATTATGGTGCGTGTTTAAAAAATTCGCAAATATCAACTTCCAAGACAGTTGCTATCTTGTAGAGATGTTCTATGTTGTAATGTTTATTTTCCAACCCTGCTTCAATTTTTGCAATAGTGCTAACGGACTTATGTCCTATGGTAAGAGCCAAATCTAACTGCGTAATCTTTTTTTCTTTTCTAATTCGTTGTATATTTTTTACTATTAGACGATGGAATTCACTAATCTCTTTTGGAGAGAATTCATGATGTGTTTTCATTGTTTTCCCTATAGTGAAGTTTTGTCTAAGTCTATAATGGTTAGAATGTTTTATAAATTCCCTATAGTGAATATATAAAAAATTGATGTGGTAAAGTAATGATAGAGTTTTGCAATGAAAACATGGGTTTTTTGATAATAGGTATTTTCATAATGGTTTGCTTTGTATTTTTAAAAATTATTTTTGAGCAAAAACGTGAAATTTATTGGCTTAACCAAATATCACAAAAAGATGAATTAACACAAGCCTATACAAGACGTTATTTTTTTGAGATTTTAGAATACCATTTAAAACTAAGCCATCGTTACAATAGCTTTTCTGCGATATTGATGTTGGATATTGATAATTTTAAAGATATAAATGACTCTTTTGGGCATATATTTGGTGATGAAGTTTTGATACAAGTTGCAAAAGAGTGTAGTGAGCATTTGCGTGAAAGTGATATATTGGCTCGTTATGGTGGAGATGAATTTATTTTATTGTGCCCTTTTATTGGTTATGATGACTTGATTATGGTTGTAAAACGAATACAAAAAGCCCTACAAAATTATCAGCATGTGTCTATTACAATTAGTGTTGGTGCTTATTTCTTTTCAAAAAACTGCAATACATCAGAGATTATTCAATATGCTGATGAGGCACTTTATTGTGCTAAAAAAAATGGTAAAAATAGAATAGAATTTTTTAATTCTTCTGTCTAATTTTCTTTACATGTAAAGCTTAGTATTTTTCCAAAAGCTTTCCTAGGTAGCGTGATTTTATCTGGTCACTTGCTATGATTTGTTGTAGGGGAGGGAGTTTTAAGATGACACCGAGGATGGTTGCCATCGCACGGTGTGACCAGAGGGCTTGATTGTCGAAGATAAAGTTTTGGAGCTTCCCTCGCTCTATTGCCATCATGACGGCTCTGTGTGCGCCATTGATTGGGGTGAGTATTCGTTTGCCGAGGTGTTTTAGACTGAGCGCTTTTGTCTTACAGACATTGACGCACACGCCACACCCTAAGCATCTATCGGGATTGAGGGTGGCTTTTTTTTGCTTTGGTTTATGAGGGTTGTTGGCGGAGGTGATACTCATGGCTTCAACCCCGCACACCTCGACGCATTTGCCACATCCTGTGCAGTGTTCCTCATCGATAACAGGTAAAAAGTTAGTCGTATGCACTGGATTTAGAAAGGCAAATTTTCGAGCAGCGATTAACGCTTCACAACAACAGCCACAGCAATTACAGATAAAGTTTACACCCTTTTGGACGTTTTCACCAAACTGCACAAGGTTGTGTTCTTGGGCTTGGTGCAAAAGCTCCATACCTTCTATTTTGTCAATGCGCCTTGCGTAGTTGTATTTGGTGAGAGACTCGGCACTCGCACCAAAAGTCATGCAAATCTCAAGCGGTGCATCACAGGCCTCACCTAAGTGCATTTTTTTATGCCGACAGTAGCACGTTCCCACACCCATATACTGCGAACTCTCAATGATGTGAGATGCCCGTTCAAAATCGAGTACATGTAAAACATTTTCCTCACCTAAGGCTTGCTCATTGACAAAAGCTCTTCCCAGCTGGGTTTGTCCATTGGCAAATAGATCTTTAATAAAATCCTCTTCTACATTGAGGTATTGGTGAAAAAGCTCTGAGAGTGTTTTTTGGTCTATCTTGCCACCCACACGCATCAAGGAAAATTCAAAAAAACCTGCCATGGGAGGTGGGAGCACATAGATGGATTCGCCATGTTTATCTATATCTAAAAGAATGGCTCTGTTTGAGAGTTCATCGAGGATTTTTTGCGCTTCTAAACGTGACATTTTCCACCGCTTTGCGGCTTCGTCTACCCCAAAAGGCACAATGGGCAAAAGCGCAACAAGCTCCGCTTCTTTGGGGGAAAAGAGCAGTTCGAGTATGTGGTAGAGTGTTTGAGACGGAGGCGCACCTTGTGGAAATCGGTTCAGCCTTTCGACTAGATCTTTGTAGCCTGATTTGAGTGTGTGATGCGACATAGAAAACTCCTAAAAAGCATTCATGAGTCATTGTACTCTTAAGTCATTAAATGTTCATTGAAAAAACAAGAAGCAAAAGGGGCGTTAAACTTTTAACTCTTAAGAACAACTTCTATTCTATTATCCATCACTTCGACCACTTCACCCGCAACAATCTTAGCTCTTTTTCTCGTCTCCATTTCACCGTTTCGCTTCACCGCACCTTCTTCGATGAGCATCTTAGCGTGTCCGCCACTTTCAGCCACTCCAGTGGTTTTGAGTAGTTTAAAGAGTTCTATGTAGTCATCTTCTAGTTCAAATTTCATTTTTATTCCTAATGATTGATGCGCAATCATATCTGAAATTTTCTTTACATGTAACGTTCAAATCTGCGCTAAAGAGAGATTATTCTACAATGGCACAAAGAAAACAAGGATGCCAAACCATGCCATTTTCCACGTTCAAACTCTGCTCACACATTCAAGAAGCGCTTTTACATGTAGGATTTACTCACCCCACACCCATTCAAGAAAAAGTCATTCCGCTTGTGTTAGAAAAAAAAGACATTCTGGCACGGGCACAAACGGGAAGCGGAAAAAGTGCTTCGTTTGTTCTGCCTCTATTGGAGCTGTGGAATGCCCATAAACAAGAGGGCAAAGCGAAGATAAAAGTGCTGGTTTTAACGCCAACCCGTGAGCTTTGTGTGCAAGTCGCTGAGGCGTTTGAAAGCTTTGGAGCGTTTTTACATGTAAAGCCAAAAGTGGTGAGTGTCATTGGTGGGGAGAAGATCGGTGAGCAACTCTATGACATTCAGCAAGGGTGCGACATTGTGGTGGCAACATCGGGACGACTTTTGGATATTATGAGCAAAAAGCAGATTAATCTCTCCCATGTGGAGTTTTTTGTGCTTGATGAAGCGGATAAAATGCTTGATTTGGGCTTTGAACAAGAGCTAAACGCCATCCTTGAGGTCTTGCCAAAACAACGCCAAAACCTTCTTTTCTCAGCCACCTATCCTGCAAAAATGCAGACTATTGCCGCTAAGATAACAAAACGTGCGGTGGAGGTGAGCATCGAAGCAGAAGCGCCAACGGTTGAGCGCATCATGCAACGGGCTATTGAAGTCAATAAAGAAAACCGTGCGCCACTATTGCGCCACTTGTTGCGTGAAAATCAATGGGAATTGGTTTTGGTCTTTATGGCAAACAAAAGGGCTGCGGATAACATTGCGGTGAAATTTCGCAAACATGGTTTTTTAGCCGAATCCTTTCATGGCGATTTGCTTCAAGAAGACCGTTCTTGGACGCTTAAGTCCTTTAAAGAGCATAAAATTCGTGTTTTGTTTGCCACAGATATTGCCTCACGTGGGCTTGACATCGAGGCGGTGAGCTGTGTGATTAATTTTGATTTGCCTCGCTCAAGTGAGGATTATATTCACCGTATTGGGCGAACGGGCAGGGCAGGCAAAGAGGGCTTGGCGATTTCGTTCATTGACCATGAAGACAAAGCGCACTTTGCGTTAATTGAAAAGCGTTGTGGGATGTGCGTTGTAAAAGAGCAAATAAAAGGGTTTGAACTCGTAGGCGAAGCACCCAAAAAAGAGAAGGGTAGTGCGCCGATTAAAGGGAAGCGTAAAAGTAAAAAAGATAAATTAAGAGAAGCACAAAAAGCAAGTGGTGCAAGCGCCTAAGCGCTTGCGTTGAAGATTACAAAAAGATAACCGACATAATTGCCACAATGCCAATGGTCACTAATCCTTGAACCAGCGTTGCCATGGTGTAGGCTTTGTAGGACGTTGGAACATCCATCTGACTGAAGCGTGATACGACCCAGAAAAAGCTGTCATTGGCGTGACTTACCGTTAAAGCTCCCGCACCAATCGCCATGACGGTTAAGACTTTGCCCATCTCACTATCGAGTCCTAGACTTGCTAAAAGTGGATACATAATGGTTGAGGTAACCACCAGCGCTGTGGTAGATGAGCCTTGTGCGGTTTTAAGCGCTGCTGCGATAATAAAAGGCACAAAAATACCCAAACTTAATGTTTGAAGGCTCGCCCCTAAATAATCACCAATGCCACTGGCTTTGAGCACCGCACCTAAAGCACCACCCGCACCTGTAATAATGAGAATTTCACCTGAGCTTTTAATGCCCTCACCCACCCAGCCTGAAAGTGTCTCTTCATTCCATTTTGGTAGTAACAAACTGGCAAAAAGTACACCAACAAAAAGGGCATTGGCAGGGTTTCCTAAGAAAATAAACACTTTATACCAGAGCATATCGCTGGAGGTTTTAAAGGAGAGTTTGACAATGCTTTCCATCGCCATTAACAGTACAGGAACAAAAATAGGCGCAAAGGATTTGAACGCACTGGGAAGTTCGCCGTATTTTGCTACCACATCCTCATCTTTTTCCAAATCAATATCAAGGTCTTCTCCGCTGGTATAGCGCTTGCCTTGTTTCATTGCCCAAAAATAACCCGCTAGCATGGTGAAAATAGAGATAAAAAGCCCCACAACAATGACAAATCCTAAATTTCCCACCATAAGATTCCCTGCTGCGGCAATAGGACCTGGGGTGGGTGGAACCAGCGTGTGTGTGGCAAAAAGTCCCGTAGCAAGTGCCACACTCATCGCAACACCTGAGACTTTAAGCTGTTTGACTAAGGAGCGTTTGAGTGCATTTAAAATGACAAAACCGCTGTCACAAAAAACAGGGATGGAGACAATGTACCCAATGATGGACATGGCAAGCACAGGGCGTCTTTTACCCACCACTTTTAAGACGACATTTGCCATCTGCACTGCTGCGCCACTTTTTTCAAGCACCACGCCAATGATGGTTCCTAGCACAATGACAATACCGATGTACGCCAAAATACCACCAAAACCCGTTGTGATGGTTTTTGCAATCTCTGCGTATTTCATTCCCACGCTAAAAGCAATACCATAGGCTGCAATCAGCAAAGCAAGGAAAGGATGAAGTTTCCATTTGCTCGTTGAAAGTACGATAAAACCAATTGCTACCAGCAAAATCACAATAAGCATTCTCACTCCTTTTTTAAGTTTTTAATTTAAAAACTCTCTTTAAACTAATGGAGAAATTATAGTGTAAAATCTGTGATTTTTAGCGTGATATAACGTTACATGTAACGCTGTTTAATGCACTATTTTTGCTTTTTTTTGCGCTAGGGTATCGTACATTTCAAGCATGTTTGTGTAGTGTTCATGTAAGCTTACATCTATAAAATAGGCTTTTCTATCTAAAATAGCCTTTACATGTAAAACCTCTTTTTCTCCAAAAAGCGCATAAAATGCAGGAGCATACTCAGACCACTTAAGTTTTTGAAGACGAAACTGGAGCATTTCGCACAAAAGTGTTTTAAGCGGATGGGAGCTTAATTCCAAATACGCAAGGGCTTCTTCCTCATTTCCCAAAAGAAGGTGAAGTTGGGCTTTAAAATCGCACATGTAAAAGTTTTGCTCAAAAATGACTCCCAAATATTTCTCCATATTTAAAGAATCTTCCAAAGGCTCGACCATCTCTAATAACTCTTCTGGTGTGTGTGCTTGAAAATGAAGTACAGCATTGCGAATAAATTTTCCCACATTGCGGTTTTGATAGACCATATCTTCAATAGGATAAACCTCCGAGAGGCTAGGGACAAGCATCTGGCAGGAGTAAAAATCCAAATAGGTGTATTCTCTAAGATACATCTCTTTGCCCATTGTTTTAACAATGGCGCATAAAAAAGCGTACTCGGCTTCATTTCCCTCTCCTGTGTATGCCCATGGGCTATAAGAGAAACTTTTGGTTTTACCTAAAAAAGAAAAGCCCATTTTGCCATTGGAGTCGATGAAATGCGCTTCAAGGTTGAAGCTATCGCTCACCAGATTCATATCAAATGTAGGGGTTTCAAAGCTCTGTAAATTCTCCAGACCTCTGCCTTGCATCAGCTCACTCATGGTGCGCTCTAGGCTGACTTCCAAAATAGGATGCGCTCCAAAAGAGACAAAAAGGGTGCCGTTGTTGGGGTTAATGAGTGAAATGGCTGTCACGGGAAACCTCCCACCCAAAGAGGCATCAAGAACGTCTACGATAAATCCAGCACGGCGTAGTTCCAAAACATCCGCATGCACTTTAGCAAATGACTCAATCACAGCCTCAGGGAAGAGGGGCAGTGCGTAGCCATTTTTAATAATTTCAAATTTGACATAGCGCTCAAAAATTTCACTGAGTGCTTGCACTTTGGCTTCATCGGGTGTATTGCCACTGGCAAGTCCGTTACTCACATAAAGATTGCTTAAAATATTAATAGGAATGTAGACCCTCTCCTGTGACCATTCGTTTAAAAAAGGAAGCGCTACGACTTTGTCTTCGTAATCACTGTTAAAATCAACAAAGTCCTCATCGCTCATCTCATTTTGGGGATTGTAAAGTGTCTTCAAGGAAGCATTCAAATAATCTCCCCCAAACTCAAACACCTTTTCATCGGGGAAATAAGCACGTTTGGGCAGGTGAAAGTCAATGAAAAAATTGTTCGTTTGAAGCCTCTCAATGTACTCACCCAAAGCACTGGCTTTAGAAGCGAGTGAGAGTGCGCCTTTGCCATTAGAATAGATATGATTAGGAACGCTGGTGGATGCAAGGTTGATAGAGTAGCAGTGAGTGAGGGGATGCTTCTCTTCTTTAAAATGAAGCCCAAAGTTAAGCGTTTCTAAAATGGTCTGCATCGAGGCAATAGAATTTTCTAACGATTCGTTTTTGGAGAGAATGTGTATCAAAAAAGTGTTCCTTAAAAATGTTGGATTTACATGTAAAAAAGCCTTTCGACTCCCTTACATGTAAAGATTATTTTAATGTGGAAAAAAGCGTGCTAAGATTGCCCGCAACGCCTTCTAGTGAGTGTTTTAAATCGGAGGGTATGAAGACCACTTTGCTGTTTGTGGAGTTGGACAGGGCATGCACACTATCAAGGTAGCGTTGGGCTAAAAGATAACTCGGCGCATCGCCATTTTTGATTTGTGAGCTAATGGCTTCCATCGCTTCTTTATCGCCATAAGCTAAGGCGACTTTGGCTTCAGCCTCTTTGCGGGAGGCTTCTAGTTTTCCCTCAGCTTCTAAAATCATGGATTGTTTTAAGCCTTCCGCTTTGGCAATGGCGGCTTGTTTTTCACCCTCCGCTTTCATAATGAGTGCTTTTTTCTCACGCTCTGCGGCGGCTTGTTTTTCCATCGCTTCTTGCAAATTATCGCTGGGGCGAATGTCTTGAACTTCCACTGCGGTTAGCGATAAACCCCACTGTTCTAAATGGTCACTTATCTTCTCTGCGACGGAGGCTTTAATGGCCTCTCTGCCTGAAAGTGAGGCATCCAGTTCCATATTTCCAATAACGGAGCGAAGCGTGGTTGCTGCCATATTTGCCACAGCCAATTCAAAATTATCAATCGAATAAACCGCTTTGGCAGGCTCACTGATTTTGTAAAAGACCACCGCACTAATAATCACCACAGCGTTATCTTTGGTAATCACCTCTTGCGCTTTCATCTGCTGAATCAGCTCTTTGGTGTTCAATTTGACTTGCACTTGATCTAAAAGTGGAATCAAAAAATTAAGCCCTGGTTTTAAAATAACGTGAAATTTTCCCAATCGCTCCACCACCCACTCTTCACCTTGCGGCACAATGCGAACCATTTGATAGAGCAAATAGGCTCCCGCTAAAAGTAAAATAACAAAAAAAGAAAGACTCAAATCGAGGTTTTGCACGTAAACTCCTTATACTTTTAAATAGGTTTAATATCTAAATAGTGCCCATGAATGGCAACAATTTCAATGAAAGTCCCAATGTCTAACGTCACATCGGTAACATTTTTGGCATCCCATTGGCTGCTTCCAAGAACGGGAACCACAAGTTGCACCCGCCCATTTTTTTCAGGGCTAATGGTTTCAATGACTTTGCCTTTAACCCCAATAAATTCATCCGATTGCCCAACTTTAGAGCTAGGAACATCGGCAATACGTCTTTTTTTAAAGACAATAGCACCCACAAACATACCCAAAAGTGCCACAATGATTTGTAAAACAAGAGAATCTTCCATGAAGTAAGAAAGCAGTGCTGAGCCAAAAAAGCCCAAACCTAAAAATGTAGCAAAAAACGTAGGACTGGCAATTTCAAAGACAATGGCAAACACGCCCAAAATTGCCCAAATATACCAAATCATCCATGCTCCTAAAAAGAATTTAAAAGCATTATACAAAAAATAGACTTCTTGCAAAACTTATTTTGCGAGAAGGAAAAGCACCAAGGGTGCGCGGGCTTTCTGCCGAAGAAAACCCAGTGTTAACGTAGCCTTTAGAGCTTTGCTTTAAAGGTGTGTTAAGAGTTCTGCAAGAACTCTAATAAAATAATTACGATGGTGGAGCTGTGGGGGATTGAACCCCAGTCCAAAAATAGCCACCTATGACGTCTACATGCTTAGATATTGTTGATAGTGTTTAATTTT
>RZYK01000277.1 GCA_009930355.1 Campylobacterota bacterium
GTTGTAATATTGCCTCTGTGTCTATCTGAAATTCCATCGTTCAATCCTTGTGTCTTTGAAATACTACCTGATTGACACAGATTTTCTAACGCTCCCTATTTTGTACCCTAAATGTTGCCGATTTGTGTACTTTTTTGTTTTAAAATGCCCTATTTTAGGGATTTAAATGTGACTGGCAGCGTTGAGGTCAGGGGTTCGATCCCCCTACACTCCACCATGTATTAACTCATATTCAAATCTTTAGCAAGTTCCCACACACCATTCCATCCTTTCTAGGATTCTCTTCAATATAAAAATTTTGTCGTTTAGCGTAAAAAGTTAAAAGTAAAGCCCTATATTCTCCACAGTTTCTACTGTTGCTTTACTAAAACTCATTTTTCATCTCCTGTTGCTTGAATTGTTTTTGGTTTAGATAGCCCTTTACGATTTAAAAGCCAGATAATAAATAAAAAGAAAACAATTGTCTTGATGGTGGTATTCGCCCATCCTTTTTGCCGCTCACGATTTTCTAATGCTTTTTCATAGGTATAGTTTTTGAGGAATTCTCCATCTTCTTTTTGAAGCTCATGAAGCTCATCTTTAAACCACAATATGATCCATTTATTTTGACTCCATACCGTAACTCTTTCCCCAATAAGCTGTTTATCTTGTGTGTGGCCAACATAACGATAGTTAATTTGCTTACCATCATCAGTTAGAAGGGTAATGTTGTCGTAAGTAAATTTACCTTTTGGGAAATTTACTTCTTTCACAATGCCAATATTTTTGTCCATTTCATTAAGTGTTAATGGAGGGTATATTAATCCTGTAACCAATACAAAAATCCATACAAAACAAACGAGTACACCTGCCCAGGAAAAACCAACAGTAACTTGCTTCCAAGTCGAAGTACCATGTTTTGTTCTCCAAAAAAAGACCAGATAGATATAACTATCCAACCACCATGCTCTAAATCGTTGCCATAATATATTCATATGTTTCCTCCCTTTTTTGTCTTTACATATAAGGCTTTTTGACTTGTAAAAGTCTTACATCCCATGCTCTTTCATATACTTCCATAAGCGTACTCATTTATTATCCTTTGAAAATTCAATTAATGTACCGTTTTCATCGTATTTCGAGAAAACAACTTTTTTACCATTGTCGTAAGTAGCATTAATCTCTAAAATACCATTTGGATGCCACTGCAACATATTTCCGTGCAATGTACCGCGTTTAAAAAAAGCTTTTTTCTCCATTTGTCCATTCTCATGCCAACGAATTATTTCACCTTCATATTCTCCATTTTCATAATTTCCAATAACAAATTGTTGCCCATTGTGATGCCATCCAAGAGTTTTTCCATGCGGTTGATTTTGATGAAAATGTACAATTGCTCGTTTGACTCCGTCTTCATAAAACAATTTCCGCTCACCTTCTCTTAAACCATTTTTGACATCTTCCACCCAGTGAAGTTCGCCATTTGGATATACTTTGATAAAAATCCCATCAAGCTTTTTAAACTGATTCAAGTTGTACCTAACGTTATTGAACATTAGTACTTTAACTTTCATATTATTTTCTTCACCGTCAAATAGATGACCTTTAAGAAAAAAATAAATATAGCCGACTATAAATATGGCAACTAAAACACCTATTATCTTTTTTAGTTTTGACATACTTTCTCCTTTACATGTAAAGCTACTTCTAGCCCTCTTTTCTTCTGTTTCAACATACTGCCTCCTTATGTTTGCTCATTTTATCTAGCTCATGCCACCATTTCCTCTGCTCCACTTTGCTCGCCTTGATGAATTTACTATCTTTACATGTAAAGATATTTAGAGCAACAATAATCATTTTAACGAAACTCTCGTCACAGTTTGCATCACAAAAAATGTTCTTTGATTTTCATACTATGTTTTAAATTCCACACTTTTTTGAGTAAGAACGGTGGATTATAAAAGGGAACAACAATACTTAAATGCTGATTGATCATTTTTATTTTCTTTCATGTAACCTTGTTTTTTTTAAAGGCGGTTATTGTTTATGTCCAACGGACACATTTTACATGTAAAGGCAATATGGGAAACTAAAGTAATGTATAAAAAGCAATTATCACACGTTGAGGAAATGTTAGAGAGAATCTATATGAAGAAGGAAAGAGATTGACGTAAAAATAAAAGCTTACTCAATACTTTTTACCATCCAGATAATTCTACAGCTCAATACGCCCCCGTTTTGAGTTTACGCACATATATCGGATTGTCCAATGGGGTGCTATTCTAGTCCTTATCGCCTTAAATTTATAAATAAAAGTAGTACTCAGTAACTTTCACGCAAAGTGCAGAACTGGGAAGTTTTTGACCAGAAAATAAAAAATAAGGTGCGGGATTTTGAAGTATTGGCGAGAGGGTGGAGGAATCGAACCTCCCAAGAGACGGTCAACCGCCCCTCCAATCGGCTTTGAAGGCCGTGGTGCACACCAGAGTCACATACCCCCC
>RZYK01000278.1 GCA_009930355.1 Campylobacterota bacterium
AGCTGGTGGAACACGACGTTTTTTTTATCATGGACCAATGTTTCGCTATGAAAGACCACAAAAAGGACGTTTAAGACAATTTCATCAGTTTGGTGTTGAGAGCTTTGGTGAGAGTGATGTGAGAGAAGATGCAACAATTATTTTAATGCTGAAGGCTATTTTTGATGCACTTGGTATTGCGTATACTTTAGAAATAAACTCACTTGGATGCCCTTCATGTATGCCAAAGTATCGTACAACATTGGTTGACTTTTTGGCGACGCGGGAAGGATTGTGTGAAGATTGTGAGCGCAGGAAATTAACCAATCCTATTCGTATCCTTGATTGTAAAAATGAGCATTGTAAAACATTGTTAGCCGATGCTCCCTTAATTGTAGATCATTTATGTTTTACATGTAAAGAAGATTTTGGAACGCTCAAAACCATTTTAGATGAATTTGGTGTGGCTTATACCATTAATCCTAAATTGGTACGTGGACTTGATTATTATTCTAAAACAGCTTTTGAATTTGTGAGTGCTGAAATTGGGGCGCAAAGTGCTATTGCTGGTGGTGGACGATATGATAGGTTGGTTGAGTTTTTAGATGGCAAGCCAACGCCTGGTATAGGTTTTGCAATGGGAATTGAACGCTTAATGGATTTGGTTCAGATACCACAGACATCACGTAATGGCTATTATATAGGTGCGTTATGTAATGAGGCATTAAGTATTGTCTTTGAATTGGTTGAAGCTAAACGTCGTGAGACGAAGGTATTAACCAATTATGAGGCAAAATCACTAAAGAATCATCTTAAAATCGCTGATAAAAATGAAGCAAAATTTTGTGTATGCATTGGGGAAGATGAACTAGCCAATAATACTGTTTGGATAAAAGATTTAGAGAGTAAAGAAGAAAAAATTATCACTATTGCACAATTTTAAGGAGCAAAACATTGGATTATGGTATTAAAACGTGGGGAAATGACAATTTCTTTATTGAAGATGGTAAAGTAAAAGTAAATACGGGTTGCGAACCCTCTTTGATGGAGATTATTCAAGAAATTCGAAAAGATGGTATTCGAGGTCCCATTTTACTTCGTTTCCCACATCTAATCCAAAAACAAATTCGTATGATTTATAAAAGTTTTGCGGATGCCAAAAAAGAGTTTAGTTATGAAGGAAGCTTTAATGCAGTCTATCCTCTAAAAGTTAACCAGTTTCCAAATTTTGTTAAAAATCTCGTATCTTTGGGTCAAAAATACAATTATGGACTAGAAGCAGGTTCTAAAGCAGAGTTGCTTCTAGCTATGGCATACAACAATCCTAATGCGCCTATTACCGTCAATGGTTTTAAAGATAATGAAATGATTTCTTTAGGATTTATTGCTGCGGAGATGGGACATAACATCACCCTTACGATTGAAGGTCTTAATGAGCTTGAGAGCATTATCTCTATTGCAAAAGATCGTTTTGGGTGTGTGCCTAATATTGGTCTTCGTATTCGTTTACATAGCTCTGGTATCGGTATTTGGGCAAAAAGTGGTGGGATTAACTCCAAATTTGGTTTAACGTCCACGGAGCTTTTGGAAGCCGTTAATATGATTCGAGATGCTAATTTACTTGAAAAATTTACAATGATTCATTTTCATATAGGCTCACAAATTACTGACATTGCTCCATTAAAAAAGGCTCTACGGGAAGCGGGAAATATTTATGCAGAGTTATGCCGTATGGGAGCAACGAATCTTAGGGCAATTAATCTTGGGGGTGGTTTGGCTGTTGAGTATTCTCAGCACAAAACAACCCTTCACAAAAACTACTCTTTGAGCGAATATGCCAACGACGTTGTGTATCTCTTAAAAGATATTGCCAATCGTAAAAATGTTTCTGAACCTGATATTTTTATTGAATCGGGCCGTTTTGTTGCAGCACACCATGCCGTTTTGGTTGCTCCCGTCTTAGAGCTTTTTTCACAAGAATATACCGATCAAAAATTGCATTTAAAAGAGCATAATCCTCCATTAATTCAAGAGTTATTTGATTTATTTAATACGATGAATCGTAAAAATGCATTAGAATTTTTGCACGATAGTATTGATCATATGGAATCATTGCTTACTCTTTTTGATTTAGGATATATTGATCTACAAGATCGCTCTAATACAGAGATTTTGGTTAATTTAATTATTAAAAAGGCTGTTGGTCTAATTGCCGATAAAAAGTTAAGTGAAATTTTAGATATTCAAGACCGTGTTCAAGAACGATACTTAGTTAATTTCTCATTGTTCCAAAGTTTGCCAGATTTTTGGGGAATTGAGCAGACCTTTCCCGTGATGCCACTCGATAGACTGGATGAAACACCGACACGTTCAGCTTCCTTATGGGATATTACTTGCGATAGCGATGGTGAAATTGGGTTTAACACCGAAACGCCTCTTTTCTTACACGATGTGGACATTAAAAATCGTGATTACTTTTTAGGCTTTTTCTTGGTT
>RZYK01000279.1 GCA_009930355.1 Campylobacterota bacterium
CTATCAGCCCTGATGAGTGTTTTCATGCAGTACCTTGTACATAAGCTCCGCTCGTGTCCAGTCTTCAGGTGTGTCAATGTCCTGCACCAAATGGCGAGGCAGTAAGAGAGCACTAGAATGCGGTGCGAAGATAGTTTTTTCTTCTAGCCACGCAGAGGTTGTTCCCCAATAAAACTGCCCTGCATCGTGGTATGCCTCTTCTAAATCCTGACTTCGAATGGCAAAATTTTCAGGAGAAAACATTTCAACCCTATCATCATGGGTGAGGCGGATGGCTCGCTGAATGGGGAAGGGGAAATGGGTTGCACTAAAGCAATAAAGTGCCTTACATGTAAAAAGTTTTTCATAAGCCTTTTGGAGAAAGGAAGCTTGAACAAAGGGTGCGGTAGCGTAGAGACAACAGACGGCTTTGATGCCGTTGGTATTTATGCCACTGTTTTGAATCGCATGGGCGATAACGGGAATCGTAGGTGTAAAATCATCGCTCAGTTCACGAGGTCGCAAAAAAGGCACCTCTGCTCCATACGAGCGTGCCACATCGGCTATGGCTTCATCATCGGTGCTCACGATAATTTTATCAAAAAGCCCACTTTGGTGTGCTGTTTCGATGCTGTATGCGATGATAGGTTTACCCCAAAAAATTTTAATGTTTTTGCGAGGAATGCGTTTGCTTCCACCTCGTGCGGGGATAATGGCGATGTTCATCGGTGGCACTCTTTTATGGACGCACACACCTCTAAAAGGGTTTTTGCCACATAGTCAACTTCGTCCATACTCATGCTTTGATGACAAGGTATAGAGAGTTCGGCTCGGTAAAAATCCTCCGTATTGGGGAGGTAAAAATCTCCAAAACGCTCTTTGTAGTAACTAAACTGATAAATAGGCTTGTAATGGACTTGGACACCTAGCCCTTTTAGATGTAAGGCTTGAAAAATCTCTTCTTTGGAACACCAAAGGTTTTTGGCAAGTAAAATGGGGTAGAGATGATGGCTACTCTTTTTGCTTTTATCAATGCCAATGGGCGTAAAATAGGGTGTTTGTGCAAAAGCGATATCGTAAGCATGGGCGATGGCATTTCGTTTTTCTATAAAACTATCCAACCGTTTAAGTTGGCTCAGCCCCAAAGCACATGCCACGTCACTCAAACGGTAGTTTTCTCCTAAAAGCACCATGTCAGAGTTCCACAAGGTTTTTTTCACAATGCCATGGCTTCGGTGCAGTTTAGCTTTTTCATAAAAGGCGGTGTTATTGGTCGCAATGGCTCCGCCTTCAAAGGTGGTGATGGGCTTGATGGCATGAAAACTAAAAATGCTCATATCTGCTTTTTGTCCCACTTTTTGTCCGTTGATTTCACTGCCTAGCGCATGGCTGGCATCTTCGATTAAGAAGAGTTTGTGGGCATCGCACAGCGCTTTAAGCGCATCAATTTCCACAGGATTTCCCCCAAAATCCACGGGCACAACGGCTTTTGTATTGGGGGTTATGAGCGCTTCAACTTTTTTCTCGTTGATATTGCCATCAAACTTAATGTCACAAAAAACGGGAGTCGCACCGCATTGAAGGGCGGTGTTGGAGGTGGCAGCAAAGGTGAGAGGGGTGGTGATGATTTCATCTCCCTCTTTAAGCCCAATGATTTGATACGCCACGTGCAAGGCAGAGGTGGCGGAGTTCATGACACAGACGTGATTTACGCCTAAGTACGAAGCCAGCGCTACTTCAAACGCCTCAACCTTCTCTCCGCCTGTTAAAAAATCACCCTTTAGTGCTTCAACCACAGCGTCGATGTCGCACGGTTCAATGCTTTGTCTGCTATAGGGTATCATGATTTTATCATCTCCAAAAGTCCTTTAGTATCAAGCCACTCTTTGTTGGTTTCTGAGCTATACTCAAAGCCATAAGGAACACGCACGCCTTTCTCGCCCAAGCCATTACATGTAAAGTCTGCTTTTTGCACAAACTGAATCGTTGGCTCAATAACAAAATGGTCATGAAATTCTAACGTTAAATGGCTGTCATCTTTAGGTACCATCACCTCATGCATTTTTTCACCTGGGCGAATGCCAATGATTTTTATGCCAAGATGCGGGGCTAAGGCGTGGGCTAAGTCAATCATTTTCATGGAAGGAATTTTGGGGATAAATATCTCTCCGCCGTGCATCCGCTCAAAGTTTTTCAAGACAAAATTGACCCCTTGCTCTAAGGTAATCCAAAAACGGCTCATTTGTGCTTCGGTAATGGGAAGCTCTTTTGCCCCCTCTGCAATAAGGCGTTTAAATAAAGGCACCACAGAACCCCTGCTTCCTACGACATTACCATAGCGTACGACCGAGAATTGGGTGCGTTTTGAGCCTCGTATGTTATTGGCGGCGACAAAGAGTTTATCGCTGGCGAGTTTGGTTGCGCCATAAAGATTGATAGGATTGGCGGCTTTATCGGTGGAGAGGGCGATGACTTTTTGCACCCCACAT
>RZYK01000280.1 GCA_009930355.1 Campylobacterota bacterium
GGTATTTTTAAAGCCAATGTTCATGCCATTAAAATCATGGGATTTGGCATTGTCTTAGCGGTTATGGGTATTTTCTTGCTTTTAGGGTTGAATCAAACAGCGTTTTACCCTTCCATCACTGCCCTGCAAAGTTCCCTCACTATCGAGAATTCAAGTGGCAGTCACTATACCTTGACCGCCATGAGTTATGTAGCACTCATTATCCCTTTCGTACTCGCCTACATCAGCTATGCGTGGTATGCAATGGATAGAAAAGATATTGATGAAGCAGAGATGAGTGATGCTTCAGAACATCACTATTAAGGGATTCTTATGGATTATACAACATCACTTCTATGGCTTTTATGCTGGCCTTTACTCATTTATGGGACGTATCGCTTGATTCTCTTTACTGTTAAAAAATTAGATGCATAAATAAATAAGAGGCAGCATAACTGCCTCTTTCTTCTTTACATGTAAAGATTTATGACCCACGTCAACGAGAAAAATCTCCACTTTTTGCTACAATAAACGCCAATACATCACGCATAAAGAAAAATCATGAAACAATTTTTTGGACTTCTTTGTATCGCCACAAGCCTTAGTGCTACAAACTTAGGAGAAACGCTTTTTCAAGGTAATTGTGTCACCTGTCATGATACAAAAAAAGCAAACTCAGCCCCATCCATTAAAGAGATACAAATCCGCTATAAACAAAAACTTCCCACCAAAGAAGCCTTTGTCTCATTTATGGCACAATGGGTTTTAAAACCCGATGCCAAAGCAGCCTTAATGCCTGAGGCGATTGCAAAGTACGAGCTTATGCCTATTTTAGGGTATGACAAAGAGAGCTTAGAAGAGATTGCACACTACCTCTATGATGCAACGTGGCAACCTTGATTCTTTTTACATGTAACGTATTTTTCGACCTCAACAACACCATAAATCAACAAACTTGAACAAGAGACAATACCCCATTCAAACCATCCCAAAGGTGCCGTATCAAAAAGTCTATTCATCCATGGATGATACGTTAAGAAAAGTTGCAATCCCCCCACAACAACCATGGCATAAAGCAGATAAGGATTACTCAAAAAGCCTATTTTAAAAACAGAGTAATGAAATGAACGACAGTTAAAGAGATAGAGCATTTCACCAAAAACAAAAATATTAATCACCAACGTTCGAGCGACCATCTCATCAACCCCCAAAGAGAGCGTATAAAAAAAGGCTCCAAACGCATGTATAAAGAGTAAACATCCCACCAAAAGCACTCGAAACAAAAGTGCTTGACTCATAATGGGTGTTTGTGGAGAACGTGGAGGATTGTGCATCAGCGCTTTTTCTTTAGGCTCATACGCAAGCATAATGCCTAGCGCACTATCGCTTAGCATGTTAATCCACAAAATTTATAAAGGAAGCAAGGGAAGAGACATCCCAAAACCAATCGCCACAATAATCACCAACCCCTCACCCACATTGGTCGGTAAAATCCATGTGATAAATTTAATAAGATTATCATACACCACCCTTCCCTCTTCGATGGCATCTTTAATACTCAAAAAATTATCGTCTGCTAGGATCATATCTGCGGATTCTTTGGCAACTTCCGTACCTGAAATACCCATGGCAATACCTATATTTGCCTGTCTAAGTGCAGGTGCGTCATTAACCCCATCCCCTGTCATCGCCACAATCTCGTCGTGTGCTTGAAGCGCTTTGACTAAGCGCAATTTTTGCTCAGGGGCAATACGAGCAAACACATTGACCTCTTGTATGATATTTAAAAGCTGTGCGTCCGTATAGACATCCATCTCTTTACCCGTTAAAAATGGTGTGTGTGCATTGACTCGAATACCAATCGCTTTAGCAATAGCCAATGCGGTAACACCATGATCCCCTGTAATCATCTTGACCTCAACACCCGCTTCATAACAACGCTGCACTGCTTCATTTACGCCCACACGAGGAGGATCCATCATGCCTTGCAGTCCTAAAAAAATCAACCCTTTTTCAAGATGCTGATGCTCTAGCACTTCCATATTTTCGCTTAAACAAAGTTTTGCAAACGCCAAAATACGCAGTCCTGATGTAGCCATTGTCTCAGCATAATGAACAATAAGCGCTTTATCAATCGCACGTTTTTCTCCCTCCATACCCATCACCCAATCGCATCGCTCTAAAATCTTTTCAACAGAACCTTTCATATACACCACAAAACCCTCAGCTCTTTGGTACAGTGAGGCCATATATTGGCGTTCAGATTCAAAATGTAAGGTATCAACAAGCGTGCTTTGCTGTGCCATAACCTCTGTGATACCTCCCTTTTTAGCAGAGACAATAAGCGCTCCTTCGGTAGGGTCTCCTTCAATGCTATAAGTTCCTTGTATTTGATGATGTAAGGCGGTATTACACAAAAGACCACAATAGAGCGTTTCATATAACGCACTTTTTTCTTTAGGCACCAAAGCCTTACCCTCATCTAAAA
>RZYK01000281.1 GCA_009930355.1 Campylobacterota bacterium
GAAAAGAAGCGATTAAAGCTCTTATCGTGATCCATATAGCCAATAGAATAGATATGTACAACCGTTGAAACCAGTGTCACCGTGACCATCATAATCACCGAAACCTCATCCACGACAAAGCCAAAAGGAATGTATAAATTACCCGCAACAATCCAGTCCATCATATTTACATGTAAAGCGCCATACGTATTAACATCAATCAATAAAACAAAGGATGAAACCATTGAAATGGCAATCAAAAGAGATGCGATAATTCCTGTAAAAAGCATCTTAGGGCGTGAAGCAAAAAGCGCTACAAAAAGTGAACTGACCAATGGAGCAAAAAGCGCTGTATAAAGATATTTTTCCATGCTTTATCCCTTCATCATTTGGAGGCTATTTAAATCAACAGAACCATTACGCTTATACCATAAAATGAGTAGCCCCAAACCCACCGCAACTTCACTGGCGGCTACGGCAATAATAAAGAAAGCAAACAGTTGCCCCGTAAAATCCCCATAATAATGAGAAACCGCAACAAAGCCAATATTCACCGCATTAAGCAAAATTTCGGTAGAGAAAAAAAGCATTAAAAGATTGGTTCTTCGCATGACGCCTACAAGCCCAACAGCAAATAAAAGCGCTGTTAAAATAAGGTAATGGGTTAAGGTAATCATCTAAGCTCCTTTATATCTTCAAGGTCATCTTCTTCAATCGCTAAATGCTCATCCATTCGTTTACTGGCAAGGACAATACCTGAAATCATGGCAACCAAAAGCATAATCGCTGCCAATTCAAAAGGAACCAAATATTTGGTAAATAAAATCAAACCTACCATTTGCACGTTACCCACATTTTCAATCGCAGGATAGGAGGCTTGGATATTTTCTGAAACCAACGGCATACATAAAATCACCACAATCAAAATAGCACTCAAAGTGGAGAGCGTATAGGCAATTTTTTTCGAACGCATCTTCTCAGAGACATCCCGTGTGGTATCAAAAAACATCATACCAAAGGCATACAGTGCCATAATTGCGCCCGAATAAACCACAATCTGCACTACCCCTAAAAACTCAGCGTCTAAAATAAAAAAGAACCCTGAGATAAAAATCATTCCACCTGCTAGGGCACTCATGGCATACAAAGCGTTTTTGCTCATCACCACAATACCAAACATACCCACGGTGAGTATCGAAAAAATGTAAAATGCTATCACTTCATACATGGCAACCTCAATACGCTAATGGTGTTTGTTTAACGTTTTCATCGGCATTATCACTTAATGCTCCAAACCCTGAAAACTCTTTTTGCTCTTTGGCTCTAAAGGTATCAAGAGGGGTTAACATATCCTCTTTGAGTCCAAAATGAGCACGCTGTTCACTCGCATTTTCATACTCTACGCCATGCACAATGGCAAGTTCTGGACACACTTCTGCACAATACCCACAAAAGATACAACGCCCAAAGTTAATGCTATATTGGGAAACCTCTTTGCGACTCTTTTCATCAATGCGTGTCTCCATGCGAATACAATTTGCAATACAAATCTTCTCACACAATCCACAGCCAATACAACGCTCACTGCCACTCTCAAAGAGACGAAGCAAACGATGAATTGCACGATAGCGTGGTCCCATTTCCATTTTTTCACTGGGGTATTTAAGGGTGTGAATATCAAAACGTATCATCTCACGAAGTACGACCCATAGCCCTACAAACAATTCACCTTTAAGGGTTCGTTTGAGCACTTTTTGAAACGCTTCCCAGCCATTTTCAGCCTTTTTCTCACCATCAAAAAAGATATAATCCCCGCTACAATCGCGTTTTTTAAAATCATTGAGTGTCATCCAAGCCTCCTAAATCAGAACAAAGCCTGTGATCAAAATATTGACCACAGCAAGAGGCATCATCACTTTCCAACAGACCCACATAAGTTGGTCAGGTCTGACGTGTGGCCATGCCGCTCTTACCCATAAAAAGAGAAAAATCCAAAATGAGACTTTTAAAAGCATCATCACCGCCCCTGGAATGAATCCTAAAGGAGCATATCCGCCCATAAAAATAAGGCTGACTAGCACTGAAATGGTAATCATATTGGCATACTCACCAATAAAAAAGAGTCCCCAACGCATGCCTGAATACTCCGTCGCATACCCAGCAACGACCTCAGCTTCAAACTCAACCGTATCAAACGGGGCACGGTTTGTTTCCATAAAACCTGCGATGGCAAATAAAATAAACGCCAAAGGCTGTTTCCAAATGAGCCACTGGGTAATGCCCCCACTTTGGTAGTCGTTAATATCAATCAAGGAGAGAGAACCAATCAGCATAATAGGTGCTAAAACTGAAAGCCCTGTCACCACTTCAAACGAGAGCATCTGCACAACCGCACGCGCTGCTCCTAAAAGTGACCATTTATTGGCACTGCTCATACCTGCTAACAACGGTCCATAAATCCCGACCGATGCG
>RZYK01000049.1 GCA_009930355.1 Campylobacterota bacterium
GGTAACCTTGCAGACATTGCCAAAAAGGTCAATCAAGAAACCAATGTTGATTTAATTGAAGATGTACATGAATTTAACGTCAAAAACACCAATACAAAAGACAAAGATAAGGCAATGCAACAAAGCCTTACCTATTTTTCTATTACCAATAACAAGCCTGCTTTTGCGATTGAGACCAGTAAAAACATTACGGACCTTTCACACAAAGTTTTTTACCAACTTAAAACCATTGAAAAATTTATGAAAGTTATGAATATAGAGTTTACACGCTCTTTTGAATTGAAGGAAGAGACGATTGAAACCCTTTTAAGCGATGTCGGTATGCTTGAAATTCCTCCAACAAAAATCATGCTTAATCTTTCAACGCTAAAGCCTTCTATCCGCTTTTTCCCAATCAATAAAGAGGAGTTCCATTACCAAAGTGACAATCCTCTTGTTGCTGTCCTTAAAGATAAAGATACCTATAAAATTATGAACGGCAATATCCTCATTTCAACCCTCAAAGCAGATATGATGGAATTTGACAACTCTTTAGAAGAGATCAGTCTGCTTTTAGATGGAGAAAAAACGCGTGCAAAAGTGGGCTCACTCATTTCTGCCAACAAAAGCTTTGAAATTGCTCCTATTAAAGGATATCGTATTAACGTTATTGGTTATTCTAAAGAGGGCGTAGTGAGTGAAGAAGGTATTAAAATCGAACCTCATTCATTGATGAAATCGTATGCCATTGATAAAAATGAGACAATTTATATGGTGCATTTTTATAAAGATAAGAAATTTTGTGGCATGGTCAATATCCAGTTTGTAGAACCTAAAAAATAGAAGGAAAAACGTGCATACCTATATTGGAAGACAACCTATTTTCAATAGAAATGGTGAATGTCTTGCTTACGAACTTTTATACCGTTCGTGTGAAGGCAATAACTACGCTACTTTTAACGACAATGCCAAAGCTACCGCACGCGTTATTGTCAGTTTGATTCATACGATTGGATTTCCTTCTGTTATTGGTACTAAAAAAGGGTACATCAATCTTGATGAGTCCATGCTCTTTAGTGATGCTCTTCTTCTCCTGCCTAAAGAAAATTTTGGATTTGAAATTTTAGAGTACACACACATAACTGAGCCTCTTATTGCACGAATTGCGGAACTGCATGCTCAAGGCTATACTTTTTCATTAGATAATTTTGACTGCACTGAAGCAATGTTTGAGACGTATGCACCTATATTCCCTTATATTGATATGATAAAAGTTGATATTCAAGCCAGTGGGCTTTGTAATTTACAAGATTCTCTTGCAAAACTTTCTTCGTATAACATTAATTTATTGGCTGAAAAAATTGAAACTCAAGAAGAATTTACAGCCTGTTTAGATCTTGATTTTCTTTTTTTTCAAGGCTATTTTTTTGAAAAACCCATTATTTTAAGTGGGAAAAAAATTGAACCTAATACCATTAACGCTATTAATTTAATCAATTGTATTCAAGAAAATAATGATCCCAACTTTATTAGCCAAAAATTTGCAACTTGCCCTGATTTGGTCTACAATCTTCTGCGTCATGTTAATTCAGGGGCATACCCTTTTAAACAAAAAATAACCTCTATTAAACAAATGGTTACTCTCTTAGGTCCTCAAAAAATTCTCTCGTGGCTAGGACTTTTTTTGTATGGAGCACCTCATATGCGTCCTTTTGGTGGAGAAATATTTAATAACGCAAAATTTCGTGCCAAAGTCATGGAAGAGTTAGCCCTTATATGTCATAAGCCTGAATTTGCCAATAAGGCATTTTTAACGGGTAGCCTTTCATTAATTGATGCCTATTTAAATATTCCCATGCTGGAATTTTTAAATTATGCCCATTTAGACGATGAGATTAAAACAGCCCTTTTATTTCAAGAAGGCTTTTTAGGGGAACTTCTTAGCATTGCCACCGAAATGAATCATGTGATGAATACAGAAAAAACATTGAAATACCTTGAAAAAAAACGATGTTTTAACATGGAAGATCTCTATGAAGCATGCCATAAAGCGCTTGTTTTTATTGAGGAAACCTCAAAATAATCTTTACATGTAAAAAGACTGCATAGTGTTGCGTAGTCTTAAAAGCGTTGCTTTAAAGATACCTCAAGCGTTTGGTAAGACTCTATTTATAAAAAGGGTGTAATAAATAAAAGTGTTGCCATACAAGCAAGTGTCTGCAATGTAATAATAGAGGCCATTAAAGAGATATCGCCCCCTAACTCTCTGGCTAAAATATACGATGAAACAGCCGTTGGCATTGCACCAAATAACACTGCAATACTTAAAGTCATGCCACTAAGACCAAAAAGAATTCCAATACCATAAGACAATAAAGGGAACAGAAGCAATTTAGCAACACTTGAGACCACCAACTCTTTTTTAGCAGCTTTAAGATACCGAAGTTCTAAACCAACACCCACCGATAAAAGACCAATAGGAAGTGCTGCATTACTTAATAATGAGAGTGTTTTTAGGGTAAAAAGTGGCAATACCCATCCACTAAGATTAATCAAAATCCCTATGAAACATGCCCCAATGAGTGGATTTTTAGTAATGGTTTTTAAAAAAGCAAGAAAAGAAAAGTGACCGCTGCGTGTATAAAAAGCAAAAATACTAATACACAAAATGTTAATAAAAGGAATCGCAAACGCCATCACAATAGCGGCTAAAACCAACCCCTCATCGCCGTACGCAGTATCGACAAACGCCAAAAAAACATACGAATTAAAACGAATGCCCCCTTGCACAATAGAAGTAAATGCTTTGCGTTCAAAATGCAATAAACTATTGAGCAAAATCAACACACACAAAACACTCATAATTGCAAGAAGGGTTGTTAAAACAAGATCAGCCGTATAGGCTAAGTCCAATTTTGCCAAAGAGAGTTTATACACCAAAAGAGATGGCATCAAAACATAATAGGTAAATCGATCGGCAAGTGGCCAAAAATCAGTAGAGGGAAATTTCATATGCCTAAACATATACCCCGTCGCAACAATTAAGCAAATAGGAAGCAATGAATTAAGCACGTACGTCATCATTTAAGCCTTAAAACGAAATCCCTCACCTTGTAGAATAGGTTTAAGTTTTTCACGGCATTCACCTTGAAACTCTAACCACTCTTCTTTACATGTACCGCCACTGCCCAATTTTTTCTTAAGCAAAGAACAGAGTTTTAAAAGCACTTCTTTTTCAAGAAAAAAAGGACCGACAATCGAAACAGGTTTTCCCTGTCGTTTTTCCATTTTAAGCACCAAAAGATGCTTTGCAGGCACTTTTATCTCAAGAGGCGAAGAAGAGGTTTTTTCCTCTTCTAACTGCCAAGCGCTATCGTTGTCTAAAGCACTTCCTAGCGTAAACGGAGCATTTTTAGCGGCCATACGTCTCTCTAAAAGCTTCATAATCGCCTTTAAAATCTGTCATTGTGCCATCAGGATGTAACTCGATAATGCGATTAGCAAAGGCATCAATCAGTTCTCTATCGTGGGTCACACAAATCACATTGCCTGAAAACTTAAACAATCCCTCACCTAAAGCAATAATCGCTTCCAAATCAAGATGGTTATTCGGCTCATCAAGAACTAAAAAGTTTCCTTTTTCCAACATCATTTTCGAAAGCCCAATACGGTGTTTTTCCCCACCACTAAGCTGACTGACACTTTTTTTCTGCTCTTCTCCAGAAAAAAGCATACGCCCTAAACATTTTCGAATTTCATCCAAATCTTTCTTTGCATCATACTGCTGTAACCATTCAAAAAGTTGTAAATCACCCGTAATCATATCTGTGGTATTTTGAGGAAAATAGCTAGGAATAATCGTCGCCCCCCACTTTACACTGCCCGCATCTTTTTCCAACTGCTCCATCAAAATATTACACAGCGTTGTCTTACCTACACCGTTATGACCAATTAAAGCAATTTTATCGCCTTTTTCAACTTTGAAACTGATATTATGCAGCACCTTCTGATCGCCATAGCTCTTCTCAATGCCTTCAACATCTAGCACTTCATTGCCAATGTCACGTCCTGCACGAAACACAATACTCGGATCTCGTCTGGAAGAAGTTTGAATATCCGCAATATCGAGTTTTTCAAGACGTTTTTGACGAGAGGTTGCCTGTTTGGCTTTAGAAGCATTGGCAGAGAAACGACGCACAAACGCTTCAAGTTCTTCTTTCTCTTTAAGCTTTTTATCTCTGTCCATCTCTTGTTGCTTAGCAATGAGATTTGCTGCTAAATACCACTCATCATAGTTGCCTGTAAATTCACGAATCTTTTTAAAATCCACATCCAAAATATTGGTCACAACCGCATTTAAAAAGTGTCTATCGTGGGAGATAACCACCATGGTTCCTTCATGGCGAATGAGTTGCTCTTCTAACCATGAAATCGCTTCCAAATCGAGGTTGTTCGTTGGCTCATCCAAAAAGAGAACATCAGGTTTTGGGTAAAGCACTTGCGCTAGCAAAATTTTAAACTTATCACCACCGGTTAGTTCACTCATCAAACTCTCATGCATGGAAACAGGAAAGCCTAAAGAGGCAAGAATTTTTTCAATATTTACATCCACTTCGTACGTTGGGTCTTCTTCTGCACAAATAATCTCTAATTCCGCCAAACGGTCATTGACTTTTTCATCATTAAAATCACCCGTAACATACAAGTGCTCTTTTTCTTTAATCGCGTCATACAAACGCTTATTGCCATACATAACGGCATCTTTTAACGTGTAATCCTCAAAAGCGTACTGATTTTGTCCTAAAACGCCCACACGTAAGCCATTTTCAATCGAAATATTGCCACTGGTTGGCTCTATCTGACGGGATAAAATCTTTAAAAACGTTGTCTTTCCAGCACCATTTGCGCCAATGAGACCATAACGCTTCCCTTTATCCAATTTTAAATTGATATTTTCAAACAATAATTGATGCGAAAAACGCATCGTCAAGTTATTCACTTCAACCATAAACTCTCTCTTTAGTTTTTTCAAAGATTATAGCCAATAGGTGCTTTTATAAGCCTTGCATTCTCATATAATTCATCTTTTTTTTAGTCAAAAAAATGCTACAATGCTCATGGAAACCTTTTTATCTAAAGGAGATTCGTGGCAATTATAAAAAAAATATTTGGTTTATTTTTTACGTTTTATTATTTATTGCTACGGTATTGTTTTCTATCTTATGTTATGGAACATGGAATAATTCCTACACAAAACATCAAACTTCTCAAGAGAACATCGTTGAACTGATTGCAAATACAACACATTCACTCTTTAACACCTATGAACGTTTGACTGATATTTTAGGTAAAGCTCTGTTGGAAAATAATTTACATAATATTCACGTGCACGTAGAACCCCTGATTCAAAATCCTGAAATGGTAGCCTTAGGGATTACAACTCCCGAAGGTGATTTTATCTATGCTACATCCGATAAAGATCCAACCAACATTCCTAATCTTCTCAAACTACCTGAGACACATGACTCCTTTATACAAGCACTCTCTTCTGAAGGTATGGTTTTTGGACGTACCTACTTTTCACCTCCCCTACAAAAATGGGGAATGCCTATTCGAAAAACTATTCGTAACGAAGCAGGTGATCCACAATTTGTCATTACAACTGTACTGAAACATACCAGTACATTTGATGCGCTCTTTAACACTTTAAAGCACAGACACTATCTTAATCTCTCAATTATTCGAGACCACGATCTGTATTATCAGTACCATTCCAATGGTCATCAAGATTATGAAAAAGTCTATAATGCGCCGTTTTCCAGTCAAACCATGGAAAAACTCTTTACCTCTATTTTTGATACCTATTCGCTAACACCCAAAGAGCTTAAAGAAAATGAACTGCTCGTATCTTTTTTATATCACCAAGGGAAAGAAGGGTATTATCTTGCTTCTCTTAAATACAACCATACGTATCATCTTTGGATATTTTCTCAAACACCTCTAAGCGTTATTATCAAAGATTTCATGCAAAAAACTATCATCTATTTGTTGATTTTTCTCAGTATAGGAAGCATCTTTTTTTACCTTTTTCGTATCATCGCAAAAGCAGAAGAAGAGCGTCGAAATGAGCTTCTTGAGCAAGCCACACACGATCAACTCACCTTTCTTCCTAATCGTTATTACCTCAACCAATATATTCATCAATGGATTTATAAAGATGCGCCCCCTTTTAGTATTATTTATGTCGATATGGATCACTTTAAAACGGTGAACGATATCTTTGGTCACCATTATGGTGATTATGTGTTAATGCAAATTGCGAAACGTCTCAATGCCATTATGCCCGAGGATTCACTGACAATCCGATATGGTGGAGATGAATTTGTTCTCATCGTATCACTAATTCATCGTAACGAGCTCTTAGCGTTTGCTTCTAAGCTGATTGACGCCCTCTCAGAGCCATATGTTATTAATCAACTTCACTTTAACCTAGGTGCGAGTGTGGGTATAGCGTGTTATCCTGAACATGGTCACAACCTTGATATGCTGCTTCGTGCTTCCGATATAGCCATGTATGAATCAAAAAAAATTAAGAACAGTGCTCATATCTTTGTAAGTGAAATGCAAGAGGGATTTTTAAAGAATGTGACGATTGAGCAAGAGTTACGAAAAGCAATGAACAACCATGAACTCTTTATGGTTTACCAACCTCAAATTAATGATGAAGGTTATTTTTACGGTGCAGAAGCACTGATACGATGGAACAGTCCCACCCTAGGAAATGTCCCTCCTAATCATTTTATCCCTTTAGCGGAAGCCTCAGGGCTTATGCCAAAAATCGGACGATTGATTATTGAAATGGTGTGTGAGGATGTTAATGAGATACACCACAAACTCCAACGCCCCTTTCATGTTTCAATTAACATCTCTGTTCGCCAATTTATGGATCCTCGATTTTTAGAGCACATGTTGAATGTTTTTGAAAAGACACAAACACAGTACTTGCATATTACGCTTGAAGTAACAGAAAACCTTTTTATCGAAGATTTGCAGTACATATTGCCACTTTTACATAAAATAAGGGCTATGGGTATTGAGATTTCTATGGATGATTTTGGTACAGGCTACTCTTCTTTAAGTATGTTACGCCAATTACCGATTAATGAACTCAAAATTGATAAAAGCTTTGTGGATGCCATTGCATACGATATAACCTCTGCTAAAATGGTTCAAAATATTATTACCATTGGCAAAAATCTTAACATGCATGTTTTAGCAGAAGGGGTTGAAACAAAAGAGCAAAAAGAGATTCTTAGTACCTTTGGATGTGATCGTTTTCAAGGATACTATTTTTCAAAACCTCTTTTAAAAGAAGATCTTTTACATTTTCTTCAATCATAAACTTTTACATGTAAAGATTAGCGCCTTATTTTTTAAACAAACTTGTTGTAAAATCACCCAATTTTTAACACATTTACGTGCTAGAAAACTCTACCATTTCTTTTCGGAGCATACGATTGAAATACTTCAAATACGTTCTACTTTCCATTATTGTTACGTCGCTTGTGCACATTTTTTTATGGACAAGAGGTGGCGATAAAATTGTTACATCACCGCAAATTGGTGACAAAATAGAATCGCTTTCTTATACCCCTTATCGCGGATTTGAAAAAGCCCCCAAAAGCGATCAAGAGATTGCTGAAGATATGAAAACAGTTGAACACATTGCGCGAAAAGTGAGAACTTACGCCATTGATGATGCGAAACGGGTTTTAAGTAATCTAGGAGAAACAAAACTTAAAGTTGATATTGGGCTCTGGCTTTCAGGCGATAAAGGAGCCAATGAGGCTGAGATAGAAACCCTCTTTGAGCTGACCAAACTCTATCATCCTAGAATTGCTTCTATCATCGTAGGAAACGAGGTTTTACTTCGTGCAGATTTAACACCTGAAGAATTAATAGCCTACATTGATCGTGTTTCAAAACGAACACGTATCCCTGTCACCACAGCGGAAGTACAACATGTATGGCTCACAAACACAGAACTAGCAAAACATGTCGATCTCATTAATGTGCATATTTTACCCTATTGGGAAAAGATTCCTATTGAGCAAACCTTAGCCTTTGCAAAAGAGAAGTACGACGCTATTGCTGCGATGTATCCTAATAAGCCCATTACCATTGGCGAGTTTGGCTGGCCAAGCAGTGGATACAATAATGAAAAAGCTGAAGCCACACTGACCAATCAAATTGCAGCTATTACCGGTTTTTTGGAAATGGCAAAAGCTCAAAACTGGAGTTACAACATTGTTGAAGCCTTTGATCAACCATGGAAAGGCGTTCATGAAGGAAGTGTAGGACCTTACTGGGGACTTTTTGACATTAACAAACAGCCTAAATTTCATTTTGTTAAGCAGACGATTCTCAATCCTCTTTGGCGTGACCAAATGGCAGGGGCGGTCTTTTTTGGTATTTTACTTACCTTCTTTGGCTTGAGAAATCAACGTGTCAATTTTGCTCACGCTATTACATATGGTTTTGCTGCACAAGCGATGGGATTTGGTATTGCCATGGCAGCTACCTATCCATTTATTTACTACATGAATTTTGGTATGTGGGTTATGTGGGTCATGGGAATTTTTCTGATGATTCCATTGGTTATTATTACTTTAGCAAAAATCAATGAACTCTTTAAATGTACCATCGGTATTGCACCCAAAAGGTTAGCGCCCCTTAATCTCAAATCGGATCATGTTCCTTTTGTTTCTATTCATGTTCCTGCCTATAAAGAACAACCTCATGTTCTTATTGAGACCCTAGATTCACTTGCAAAACTTAAATACACCAACTATGAAGTGCTTGTGGTCATTAATAACACACCTGAAGAGTTCTACTGGAAACCGATTGAAGAGCATTGTGCAAAACTAGGTGAAAAATTTGTCTTTTTGAACATTACATGTAAAGGGTTTAAAGCAGGTGCGCTCAACGAGGCACTTAAATACACCCATGAAAAAGCAGAAATTCTAGCGGTCATTGACGCAGATTATGTTGTAGGTGATAACTGGCTGATTGATTTAGTTCCTTTATTTGATGACCCAAAAGTTGCCCTTGTTCAAGCACCTCAAGATCACAGAGATGGCAATGAATCGCTCATTAAACAAGCAATGAACGCAGAATACGCAGGCTTCTTTGACATTGGTATGGTTGAGCGAAATGAAGAAAATGCCATTGTAGCACACGGAACAATGCTCATGGCACGCCTTTCAGCCATGCATGAAGTGGGTGATTGGACAACCTACACCATAGTGGAAGATTCGGAACTAGGACTTCGTCTCTTTGAGGCAGGCTACACCGCACACTATACTAACCGACGTTACGGTTGGGGACTTCTTCCTGACACCGTTGAAGCGTTTCGCACACAACGCCATCGCTGGGCATATGGTGCCATTCAGATTTTAAAACGTCACTGGCGTCATTTTATGCCTTCATCCAAAACCTTAACTCCCTACCAAAAATATCATTTTGTGGCGGGTTGGTTCTTTTGGCTCTCCGATGCCTTTGGTGCCATGACAGCATTTTTAAATATTTTCTGGGTACCTTTTATTATTTTTGTAGGCGTTACCATTCCAACGCTTCCGCTAACACTGCCTATTCTAGTAGCGTTTTTAGTCAATATTTTACATGCATCTATTTTATACCGAACACGGGTGAAAATGGGAATAAAAGAGACCGTTTTAAGTGCCATCGCCTCAATGAGTTTGCAGTTGGTTATTTTTAAAGCGGTTTACGATGGTTTTGTAAAAGATGGCCTTCCCTTTAAACGTACAGAAAAAGGGGGAAATACCAAAAAACAAAACACCAACCCTATTCGTCATGAGATGATTTTAGCGACCCTACTAACCCTCTCTTTCTTTGCTCTGTATTTTACGAACTTTACACGTATTACAGAGATTTATGTTTTTGCCTTTACTTTGCTGATTCAAAGTATCCCTTATTACTCAGCGATTATCTTACGTATTATCGAACTTCAATCCCTTAAACCTAAAAAGTAGTGGCCATCGCCACTGCTTTTCAATGCAAGTGTGTAAAAAAAGATATGCCCAAAAAGCATATTTTTGTTTCACTCTCTTTCATTGACTTCGCTATTTTCATGCTATACACTTCTTATATTATGGGTTTATAACCAAAATAGAAGGAGTTAAAATGGCAGATTTAATCTATCGTGTCAATATGACAAATCTTAGCTTTAAAATCGAAGAAGTGCCAGCAGAATGGCTAGGGCTTGGTGGTCGTGCACTCACCTCAACCATTGTTGCCAAAGAAGTTGATCCAGAATGTCATCCATTAGGACCAAATAATAAACTTGTTTTTGCACCTGGTCTTCTATCAGGAACCAGCGCATCCAACTCAGGACGTAACTCCTGTGGCGCTAAAAGCCCTTTAACGGGTGGTATTAAAGAATCAAACGTGGGTGGTACGAGTGCTGGGATTATGTCAAAGCTTGGTGTCAAAGCATTAATTATTGAAGGCTTGCCTAAAAATGAAGAGATGTTTTACCAATTACATGTAACAAAAAATAACGTTGAATTTATTGAAGTCCCTGAGCTTGTCGGACTTGATAACTATGCTGTATTGGATGCAATGGCAGCAAAATATGACAAAAAAGTAGCGGTTATGAGCATCGGTCGAGTGGGTGAAATGCGTATGAACCTTGCCAATATCTCTGTTAAAGACCCTAGTGGAAAACTCAGAAGTCACGGACGTGGTGGGCTTGGTGCGGTTATGGGTTCTAAAAAGATTAAGTGTATTACCGTGGATGCAGAAAACTACAAAGAAGTGACCATCGCTGATCCTGAAAAATTCAAAGAAGCAAGCAAAATCTTTACAAAAGCCCTTCAAGAAAACCCTATCAGTGGCGAAGGACTCCCCGCATTTGGTACCAATGTTTTAGTCAACATCCTTAATGAAGCAGGCGGACTTCCTACCCGTAATTTTAGAGCAGGAAATTGGGAATTTGCTGAAAATATCTGCGGTGAAACGATGGCAGAAAATATCAAAGCACGAGGCGGAAAAACAACCCACGGGTGTCATGCGGGCTGTGTTATCCAATGTTCACAAGTCTATAACGACAAAGATGGCAACTACCTCACATCAGGTTTTGAGTACGAAACCATCTGGGCACTGGGTGCCAACTTTGGTATCAAAGATTTAGATTTAATTGCAAAAATAGATGGACTTATGGATGATTTAGGTGTTGATTCTATCGAAACATCCGTTACACTGGGTCTTGCCGTTGATGCGGGAATTTTAGCATACGGTGATGGTGAAAAAGCCTACGAGCTCTTATCAAAAGATTTACCAAATGGAACGCCCATCGGTCGCATCATTGGTAGTGGTACCCATATTTTAGGAAAAATTTATGGACTTGTTCGTGTTCCAACCGTTAAAGGTCAAGGTATTCCTGCGTACGAGCCACGTGCAGTTAAAGGTCAAGGTATTACGTATGCAACGACACCAATGGGAGCAGATCATACAGCAGGCTACGCTGTTGCTACGAACATTCTTAACAGTGGTGGGTATGTTGATCCACTTAAAAAAGAGGGACAAGT
>RZYK01000282.1 GCA_009930355.1 Campylobacterota bacterium
ATACCGTAAAGATGTCGAAACAGATGCTTCCTTTTTTACAGTTCTTAATCCTCTGATTATTAAAGTACCTCATACGTTGGAGAAAGCGTGAAGCAATTAGTTGCCTACATTACAGCGGGATTTCCCGATAAAAATTTTTCGTTAGATCTGGTTTCTGCTTTAAAAGAAGTAGGTGTTGATAAATTAGAATTAGGTATTCCTTTTTCAGATCCTGTCGCAGATGGTCCTATTATTGAACGTGCTAATTTGTGCTCGTTGCAAAATGGTTTTAAAATGGAGACTCTTTTTGAAATTTCTGCAACAGTTGCACCGCAAATGGAAACCTATTGGATGGGGTATTTTAATCCTTTTTACCACAAAGGCATGGAGTTTTTTGCACAAAAGGCAACTGATTTGGGAGTGAAAGGGTTTATTATTCCCGATTTACCACACGAAGAGGCATTACCTTATCTCTCGTTGATGAATAAGTATGCACTTTCTATGGTGAGTTTTGTTGCTCCAACCGATAGCAAAGAGAGAATTGCACAGCTTGTAAACGAAGCTAAAGGCTTTATTTATTTGGTGGCATATGCAGGGATTACAGGTTCACAAGCAAGTGAAGACTTAACCCAAACAATACAGGCAATTAAAGCACAGAGCCAAACACCATTGTTTGTTGGTTTTGGAGTGAATGAAAAAACAGCTAAAGAGCGTGTCCGTGGAGCAGATGGGGTGATTGTGGGAAGTGCTTTTGTTGAAATTTTATTAAATGAAAATTTAGGTGCTTCAGAGAAAATTTCTTTAATTTCACAAAAAGCAAGAATTATTAAAGAAAAAATTAACGCTTAATTATATTTTACAAGCAGTGAAATATTTATTCACTGCTTGTTTGGTGTTTCTTCATCAGGCTGTTTGAGCTTTGCAAGTAGTTTTTCAAATGGCTCTTTGGTTAGAATGTCTGCAAATTGTGTACGATAAGTTTGGATAATACTAACCCCTAAAATATCGACATCATAAATTAACCAATCATTATTTTTGTTTTTATAAAATTTATAAATAATTTCATAAACTTCACTGTTTTTCATTAAATGGGTTGTGAGATGGATGCGGGTATCTTTGATTTTTTCTAAATTTTTAATCACAATTTTTTCATCTGTATAGAGATCAAGTTTATTCATATAAGAGAGTTTGAGCTTTTCCTCAAATAGTTTTGTAAACTCATTTTGCTTAGAGGCATCAAGGACTGACCATTGTTTACTTCCAAGTGAAAGTTGAGCCATGAGGGTGTAATCAAAAATAGAATCAAAAATAACAAAAAGTTTTTCAGATTTTTCATTTTTATAAAGTTTTTTATCTCGTAAAATAGTTGTTGCAAGATCAATATTGGTTTGCATAAATACGCTAATTTTATTCTCTTCAATGGCATAAAGAGAGTGGTGTGTTACGCCAAACGATAAAGAGATGAAGAGTAAAAAATGTTTGATTGTTTTATTCATGGATAAGTTTGTTCCTTCTTGATTCATACAGGCTACGCATAAAAGGGTAAAGTTCTATAGCATCTTTTTTTAATTGCGTGTACTCTTTTACATGTAAAGATGTTTCATTAATCGTAAAAAAGGCTGTTGTGGCAAGTGCTTGCTCTTGATTTTTAAGAAGATTGACATGACGTGCTTCAAAATAATTAATAGGATTGAGCCACATATCACCCGATAATCCAACAAGATCACGTACATTGGAAGGTCCTAAGAATGGAAGGACAATATGAAATCCACTTCCAATGCCATAGTATCCTAATGTTTGTCCAAGATCTTCATCATGAGCTTTAATGTCTAACTCTTCGTCTGCAAGATCACGAAAGCCCAAAATTCCCATAGTAGAGTTAATTATAAAACGTTCGCTTTCCTCTATGGCATTAAAGAATTTTAGTTGCAAGAGGTTGTTGGCAAAACGAATAGGGAATAGAAGATTATCAAAAAAGTTTGAAATACCATTGCGTGCTTGTTGAGGAACAATAAACGCATAACTTTCCGCTGTTGGCTTTAAAATATATTCATAAAATGAATCATTAAATGTTGTCATTGATTCATTGTAACTGCTTAATGGGTCGAAAAGTTCTTTGTTTTGTGTATCATTGAACTCGGCATCAAAATCGTCATTTGCATAAGAAGATGCAGTCGTCTCAGAAGCAAAAAGAAGGATACACGAAAATATAAAGGCTAGGAGTAGACGCAAAATGGTACCTCAATATATAAAAATTTGCGCAATTATAAGATTTTTTTTGTTCAAAGTAAATTAAACGTTTAATAGTTTAAAAATAAAAACAAGCGAAATTTAAACTTTTTTTAACTATAATCATCGCCTAAATCTCACACACACCAATCCTTTACGGTTGCAGTTATACGCTGTTGATGGGTGTGGAGGCTAAACCAAAATTAAACAAAGGAGAGACTTCATG
>RZYK01000283.1 GCA_009930355.1 Campylobacterota bacterium
GGTGATTTGCGACCTGTTATCAGAAATCCTTATACCACTGCAGAGATTAAAGAAACGCTGAATCATAAACTACGCTTATTGGTTTTAGAGCTGACAACTTCCTGTAATATGAATTGTGCCTATTGTATCAATGGTACATCCTATGAGCAGAAAGATTGTTTTACTTCAACACAGATGAGTAAGCAATCTGCTTTTGATGGCGTTGACTATCTCATCAATCATTCACAGAACCAGTCTAAGCCTCTGGCAATTTCATTTTATGGTGGAGAGCCCCTCTTGCGCTATTCGTTGTTAAAAGAGATTACAATTTATGCAGAGAAGGAAGCGAGCAAAAAAGGAAAAGATATATTCTTCTCTATCACCACCAATGGCACACTTTTGACTGGTGAAATGATTGAATTCTTTATACAGCACTCTTTTCAATTGGTTATCAGCCTCGATGGTCCTGCAGAAATCAATGATCGCAATAGGAAACTTAAGAATGGAGAGGGGACTTTCAATCAAATAATGAATATACTGCAAATGATTAAAAAAAGAGATGCTGTTTATTTTAATCATATGGTACGCTGCTCAGTTGTCGTTATGCCCAATGCAGATCTTATCGAGCTGGCAACTTTCTTCAATGAGCTACATGTTAACTTAATAGTGAATTTTGTGGAGACATATGGTCTGGATGATGCCAGATTCAGACAAAAAGCACCCAACAATAGTATGGATACTCTTCAAAATAGTTTGATTGAACGTCTTTCAAAAGAAGGGATTTCAATTTTGTCCAACTCCTCGTCTGGAAAAGATTTTTCAATTGCGTTGTTGTCTCCCATGCTCAGGCGGTTCTTAGAGTCACAATCTTCATCCCGGTTTATGGAGCTGGGGCAGTGTATCCCCGGAGCGAGCAGGCTCTATTTGGCTGCAGACAATTACTACTATCCCTGCGAGAAATTAGCAGGCCACTCAATTGCCCGGATCGGTAATATTGAAACAGGCATAGATCCCATAAAAGCTGAAAACCTTATCAAGCAATTCTACGAGATGACAAGCTCAAAATGCAGCGGATGCTGGATGAGTTCACGATGCTCGGCTTGTTTGGCATTAACCTGTTCAGGAGATGGTCTCGATGAAAACAAGTTTAATCATTATTGCAACGGAATAAAATCGTGGGGATTATCAGACTTAAAAATGATATCTAAGACAATGTTCCAAAAATGTGTCTGAGTAGTGTATATACAAATTAATACTGAAAAATATGAAAACAAGCAACTTAACAACCGGCAAAATCGCATTAGCACTTGCACTCATCGCAGTGCTTGTTCCATTCCTAATTTCTTTTCTATTCAAGTCATCTCGCGACTTTATCTGGATCAATGGACCTAATTTTATTTGGGGTTTAGAACTCATCGCATTCGTATTAGGCATCCTCTCATGGCGCACTCTCCCGGGAAAAATAGGTGTCATCCTTTCCATAGGGATCTCATTGCTTCTTGTCGGATACTTGTCAATTGTATGATGTGAAGTACCCCGTATGTCATCAGTGTATTCCATAATGCCTCCTAAATACTCAAAGAAAGAGATGCTGGTTATCAACATATCGAATAAAACATTGCATCTGTATTTCAGCTATAACCATACCATCATTGAAAAAATTAAGAAAATCCCAACAAGATCCTGGAATCCTATCAGGAAATGTTGGGAGCTACCCTATTCTGAGAAGTACCTGGCTGAGATAAAGCGAATAGCCAGTCAGGAAGAACTTGATGTCATCTATCGTGAAGAGATTAAAACAAAAATTCGGCCCCGCGAATTTAAGAAAGACAGCCAGAATTTTCGTGCTTGTCCACAGTGTTATATTGACAAGCTTAAAGAACTTAGATACAGTGATAATACGATCAAAGTATACACCGATTTATTTTGTGAATTTATCAACTACTACCATGAAGTCGAAATCTCCCATATTACTGAATCAATGATTGTTGATTTTCTTCGATATCTTGTGAATAAGCGAAATGTCTCCACATCCTATCAGAACCAAAGTATCAATGCCATCAAGTTTTATTATGAAAAAGTATTGAGAGGGCCGCGCAAGGTATATCAGATTGATCGTCCACGTAAAGAAAAGACATTGCCCGAGGTGCTGAGTACCGAGGAAGTGGCAGCCATTTTGAAGTCAATCAATAACTTGAAACACAAAGCAATCATCATGACAATCTATTCGTCCGGTTTGCGAATCAGTGAACTAACCAACCTTAGAATTACAGACATCGACAGCAAAAGAATGCAGATACATGTGAAACAGGGAAAAGGAAAAAAGGACAGATACACTCTATTAGGAAATAAGACATTGGATACTTTGCGGTTCTATATCAAGGAATACAAACCAAAAGAATGGTTGTTTGAGGGAGCAAATGGGGGGCAATATTCAACTCGAAGTGTTCA
>RZYK01000284.1 GCA_009930355.1 Campylobacterota bacterium
TAGGATCGTGCATTTCAATCAGAGCATAAGAAGCCTCTAAATTGCATAATTTAGCCTCAATTTCTCCTTTTACATGTAAAGATATTTCAGGTTTTACACTGAAGCCTTCCATCATCGCTTTGAGGTAAAATCCTGTGCCTCCTACAATGATTAAGTCTTTTTTATCCCTCTTGCATGCCTCTTTAGCTTCATGGTAACATTCAAAAAACATGGTGACATCAAAATGCTCAGAAGGTAAAAGCACATCCATCCCAAAATGGAGAATGCCTTGACGCTCTGCTAAGCTTGGTTTTGCAGAAGCAATATTAATTTCTTTATAAATACTCAGTGAATCAAGCGATAAAATATGTGCCCCATAGGTACGTGCAAGTTCAATAGCAAGAGCGGTTTTTCCCGAGGCAGTGGGACCTAAAATAGCGATAGTTTTCAATGGTATTCTCTTTGTTTTATGCGGTTTAGTGGGGCAATTATAACACTTTTAAAGGGTTTTGTTGTAAAATCAGTCCATCTTACATGTAAAGGTTTGTATTGCAACAGTTTTGGCAAAAGCTTAAAGATATTGGTGATTTAATTGTTTTTAAACATTCCGTTTTTGCGCTTCCTTTTATTTTTATCGCAATGATTGTTGCTTCAAAAGCACAAAATGATACGGTTTGGTTTGGTTTTAAACTTCTTTTCTTAGGACTTTTAGCCGCCGTGAGTGCTCGTAATTTTGCCATGGCCTTTAATCGCTATGCCGATAGAGATATTGACAAGTATAACCCACGAACCGCAAGCCGTCCCAGTGTGGATGGGCGCATAGGGGCTTCAAATTTACTGTTTTTTATTGGCTTTAATGCACTGCTTTTTGTTGTCGTTGCTTATTTTATTAATGACCTTGCTTTTTATTTGAGCGTTCCTATTTTGATTATTTTGGGTGGGTATTCGCTTTTTAAACGCTTTTCTCCCTATGCACATTTGGTTTTAGGTCTCTCTTTGGGGTTAGCCCCTATTGCAGGTGCCGTTGCGGTAGAAGCTTTTATTCCTTTGTGGGCGGTACTGCTTTCTATTGGTGTGATGTATTGGGTCGCTGGATTTGACTTACTCTACTCCTTGCAAGATATGGAGTATGATAAAGCCAATGGGCTTTTTTCTATTCCTTCTCGTTTTGGATGGGAAGCGACATTTTTTATCTCTAAACTCTTTCATGCTCAAACGATTCTTTTTTGGTTACTTTTTGTGGTCACGGCAGACTTAGGATTTTTTGCCTACGCAGGCGTTTTTGTTTCAGCTATTGTTCTCTTTTTTGAACACCGCATTGTGGCAAAAGATTTTTCTAAAATTGATCGTGCTTTTTTCACGCTCAATGGCTACTTGGGCATCATCTTTTTTATACTCATCTTCTTAGATAGGATTTGAGATGGAAACTATTCGTTTTGTTCCTACGGTTTTAAATATCGTTTACGAAAAAGGTTCTCCCAAGGACGACCTTTTTTTGCAAGAGTACTATGCTTTAATGAAAATCAATGATGATCCTTTGGGGTTATGGCTAAAATCTTCTAAAATTCGAAAAGCCTCAGAAGAGAGTGATCAGGTTATTCTAACCCTTTTGCTTGAATTGCACCGAAAAGTCGATAAATTAACCCACGTACTTACCAGTGATAAACCACTTTTATTAACACTTGAACAATCAGCAATTCTTTGTGCTATTGGGCATGGGTATGTTCGCTTTGACTCAGATGCTTTAGTGACCAATGAAGTATATTATGCCCGCATTGATATGCCCATATTCCCACAAAGGCACATGCCTCTTTTTATTGAAGCTATAGATGAGCGTGTAGGAAAAATTGTTTTGATGCATGAAGATGATGAAGAGGATTGGAGTGCTTATATGATGGCATGCGAACGTGCGATGATTCGCCAAATGAAAGGAAACGTAAGTGAATATTGAAGTATTGGCGTTTTGTGGCTTAGCCGCACTGGTCATTATTGTTTTTTTAATGGTCTATATTCGAGATATTGAAGTCAATAAAAAACTCTCTATTTATGAAAAAAGTATAGAAGAACTTAACTACCAAAATCACGTCCTCAATAAAACCCTCAATGAACTGCGTAGTGTTGAAAAAAAACCAGAATTTGATACGCAGGAATTTGAAAAAAAGATAATGAATAGTGTGAATGAGGAGATTCGTAAAAGTGTTCTTCCTGTGGTAGGGTCACTTAAAGAGATTGAATCTATTATTCAACATTTTAAAGATGAGCAAAGTAATCGTATTGATAGGATTGAGAGTCGTACCAAAGAGATGAGTTTTGTCTCGTCTTCGCCTTCGAGTTCCAATGAAAAAATGATTATTACGCATTATTCAAAAGGCAAAAGTGAAGCTGAGATTGCCAAAGATTTGCGTATTGGCATTGGCGAAGTTGATTTGGTATTAAA
>RZYK01000285.1 GCA_009930355.1 Campylobacterota bacterium
AGGCGCAAGTTTACGAGAGGCTTTCTCGGTTCTAATTTTCTTTTGAAGTAGCATCAGCGCATACTGAAGCGTTTCAGGACGAGGCGCACACCCTGGAAGGTAAATATCCACAGGCACAATTCTATCCGCCCCTTGAACGGTAGCATAGGTATTAAACATACCGCCGGTATTGGCACAACTTCCCATACTAATGACCCATTTTGGATCAGGCATTTGGTCATACAAACGGCGCATAAAGGGTGCGTGTTTTTTGGTCAAAGTTCCTGCGATGACAATCACATCGGCTTGTCTGGGGCTGGCTCTAAAAATAGTACCAAATCGGTCAAAGTCATAACGACTCGCACCCGTTGCCATCATCTCAATCGCACAACAGGCAAGTCCATACGTGAGTGGCCAAAGCGAGTTACTGCGTCCCCACTGAACAAGTTTATCCACCGTCGTCAAAGCGACAGGAAGCCCTGCTTCTTGGAGGTAATTTATCTTATGCTGTGCCATTCAAGCGCTCCTTTTCTCCATGCGTAGGCAAAACCTATGCTTAAAATCAAAACAAACAAAATCATCTCAATAAACCCGAACATTCCAAGCACCCTAAAATTAACCGCCCATGGAAACATAAAAATAATCTCCACATCAAATAAAATAAATAGCACCGCAAACAAATAGAAATGTGCGGAGATTTTGTTGGGCTGTTTGGTCACTTCTGGGCCACACTCGTAAATGGTGAGTTTTAGCTTCTCCGTATCCAAACGTGCCATCTTTCGACTCACCGTTCGTGCTAACACCGTGATGCCATAAAAGACAACCGCACAAAAAACGAGGAGAAAAAAGGCTCCAAAAAAAGGATGTGAAAAATCCATGTGTGACAAAGAGGTCATCTGCAATTCCTTTACTTTTTTTACCACAAATCTATCTGAACACTCTTTACATGTAAAGTGCTCAAAAAGGCTTGCAAGCCTTTAATTCATAAAACCAACCGACTTCGCATCACCAAATGCCCCTTTGGTTTCACGGTCAATAGAGAGTTTAAAATCTTCAAACGTAAAAAGAGGCTCTTTTTTGGTTGCAACTTTTAAAGCAGTATTTTTAAGTACCACCTTGATTTGCCCCCCTGTCAAAGGATAAAAAGCCAACTTTTCAACATCCAAAGAGGGTTCATAACGTGCATTTTCAGGTAAAAGCTTTTTCCATAATTCGATGCGTTGATTAAAGTCAGGCTTTTCAAATGCAATTTTATAATCAAAACGTCTGGAAAAGGCAGGATCAATCGTTTCTAAAAGGTTTGTGGTTGCAATAAGCAGTCCATCAAAACGCTCAATTTGCTCTAAAAAGATATTTTGCATTTGATTGTGCATTTTATCAGCACTGGCTCCACTATCGGTTGAACGTGCACTTAAAAACTGATCGGCTTCATTGAGCAATAAAAGGGGTTCACTTTTGGTTTTTTTACACAACTCTTTATAGGTGTCAAAAATATTGCGTACATTTTTTTCACTCTCACCTACATATTTTGAAAGAATCTTTGAGCAATCAAAACTAAGCACTCGTTTTTTCATCGACTTGGCTAAAGAGAGTGCCGTCATGGTTTTACCAGTACCCGGAGGTCCATAGAGAATAATCTTCGCATCGATGCCACTACGGCGCTCTTTAATGCCCCATTCCCTGAGTAATTTCACCACATTCTTATCAATATGCTTGAGTAAATTATCTAAAACTTCTTTGGTTTTAGGATGCAAAATCACATCATCTAATGTCGTTTTAGGGTCGATCAGCTCAAAGAGCTCTTGCTCACCAATGAGCATATCGAGTTTAATTTTTTTATTTTTCTTCTCTTTGTTGGGGTGCATAATTTTTTGCAAAATCTCTTCAGCAATGAAAAAGCTACGTGTCACACCCCCAAAGGTGCTCAACATCTCATCGTAATCAATAATAAGATTTTCAATGAGTTTTGAGCCCTCCTCGAGTAACGAGCGGTTTTTAATCTTTTCATAATCATCTAAACTGATAAGATTAATGAGGGTATTCATATCACGCAGACTCTCAAACTCTCCTGCATACTCCTCTTTAAGAAGGGCTAGAAAAATGAGTTGTTCTTTGGGGCTGAGTTCATTCTCTTTAAAAATGCTCTCGACAATAATTTCATCTTGTGTTACTTTTATACGCTCACTAATGCGACTCTCTAAAAGTTCGAGTTTATTTTTAATACGCCCAATACTGGGAGAGCTTTCTGTCGCACTGTTTTTTGTTTGACTGAGTTTTTGATAGAGTTCGATACGAAAAAATTGGTCTTTTAAATACTCTAAATGGTCAGCGTAAAGTGTCACATCTGGTAACACAACCTCAAGCGTTCCCTCTTCAAGAAGTTTTAAAAATGCAGAACTAAGTGTGACACTGCTGTTTAAAAGCTCCAGTTGCGA